>CAJCHX010000281.1 GCA_903970215.1 Acidobacteriaceae bacterium | reverse complement strand
TCCCCCGCGACGCGTACACCAGCATCTGCGCAAACGACCAGGCGGCGTTGGCCAGCGAGTCGCTGCCGATCTCCTCGCCGTTGCGCCACACCGTCATCCGGAGATCCAGGCGCCCCTCGGCGTCGCGGTAGCGCTCGAGCTCGTCCGCGGTGACCAACCAGGGCCCCAACGTCGAGGCGGTGTCCTTGCCCTTGGCCCAGCCCATGCCCAGCCGGCGGTCGAAGGTCTGCAGGTCGCGGGCCGACCAGTCGTTGAAGATCGTGTAGGCGGCGATCGCGGACTCCGCGGTGTCGAGGTCCAGGTCACGCGCCCGGGTGCCGATCACCGCGGCGACCTCGAGCTCGTAGTCGAAGCGCTCGCAGAGCGGCGGCAGCTCGATCCCATCGCCGGTGGCGTACAGCGAGGTGGCGTTGGAGAAGTAGAAGGCGGGCGCCTCGTACCACGCCTGCGGCATCGTCGCCGCGGGGCCTTCGGTCATGACCATTCCCTGCATGTGCTGCTCGAAGCCGACGAAGTCGCGCACCGTCGGAGGTTGATGGGGAGCCAGCAGCCGAACCCCGGACAGCGGCGTCGGCTCGCCGAGCGCCAGCTCGGCGCGCTGCTCGGGGGTCTGGGCGAGGACGTCGAGGACGGTGACGCCCTCCGGCAGTGGGCGAACCACCGCCGCCTCGCCGTCGCCCTCGATGACGCCGCTGACGGTACGTCCGCCAGCCTCATAGGTCCCAATGCGCATGACTTTCCTCTCTTGACGGCGGATCCGCTGCGGTGACGCGCGGGTGGTGCGGCGGCCCCATCGGGGGATGGTTGACCGTGACCCGCATCTAGCCTACACTCCGGACGTGTGCATTATGCATTTGATGCGCGCACCTGCAGGGAGAGAGAGCTGTGGAGCGATCCGACGAACCGTGCGATGACCGTTTCCAGCGCAAGCGCATACCGGCCCCAGAGGCTGAGGAGAGATCATGAGGAAAGCGCGTTACCGAGCCTCACGCCGCAGTCGCGGACGTGTCTGCACGATCGTCCTGCTGCCCCTGCTGGCGACGGTGGTCGCCGCCTGCGGCAGCTCCGGCAGCAGCTCGACCAGCACCAGTGCGCCGGCCGCCACGACCGGCGGCTCGACGTCGGCCTCGACGAGCTCCGGCTCCACGTCCTTCGACGGCTCCGGGCCGTTCACGGCCAACCTGACCGCGGCGACCAAGCAGGCCGCCGCCTACACGGGGTCCAAGCCCGGCAAGGCCAGCTCGTCGGCCAAGCCCTACGTCATCGGCTGGATCAACCAGCAGGGCGGCGTTCCTTCCTTCGCGCCTGCCGACGGAGCGATGAAGGCATGGGTCAAGTTCGTCAACGACGACCTCGGCGGCCTGCAGGGCCATCCCGTTGAGCTGAAGACCTGCTACGTGGTCTCCTCTCCCCAGGACGCACAGACCTGCGCGCAGAAGTTCGCGGCCGACTCCTCGATCGATCTGGTCGTGCTCGGGGACGTCACCCTCGGCACCGCATCGATCTACTCGACGCTGGAGTCGCGCAAGCCGTTCATCTCGATCACCCCCAACACGCCCGCCGACGTCTCCCAGAAGGTCTACTACTACTTCCCCGGCCAGGGCGGGACCAGCCTCGCCGTCACCTTCGCCAAGCAGTACCTGCACGCCAAGAAGATGGCCCTCGTGGTGGAGGCCAACGCGTCCGCCGAGGCGGCGGCGCAGCAGGTCGCCAAGTCAAGCAAGGCGCTGGGGGTCAGCGCGACCGTCGCCTCGGCGCAGACGGCGAGTGACTTCAACTCCGCGCTGCTGTCAGCGGGGGCGAGCAGCGCCAACGCGATCTTCGCGCTCGTCACCGCTCCGAACTGCGCGCCGGTGGCCGACGCGCTCAAGCAGTCGAGCATCACCACCCCGGTCATCGGCCTGCAGTTCTGCGTCGACAGCTCGGTGATCAAGGCCAACGGGGGCGACCTGCCGAAGTGGAACTACTACTTCAGCTCCGACAACCCCTACGATCCCGCCTCCAGCCCGGACGTGCAGACGTTCCGCTCGGCGATGAGCGCCTACGAGCCCAGCAGCGGATACTCAGACGTCGTGCCCTTCGGCTCGATGATGGTGGTGACGAAGATGATCAACCAGATCGGCCTCAAGGGCATGACGATCTCGGGCATCAAGGCCTGGCAGAAGGCCTATCACGGGCGCGTGTTCCTCGGCGCGAGCAAGACCTCGTGTGGAACGCGGGCCGGTACCCCCTCGCTGTGCGCCGTCTACGGCACCGTCGGGGAGTACAGCGGCAACGGCAAGTGGCACACCGTGAGCGTGAGCGGCTGATCTGATGGGAATCATCTTCTCGTTTGTGCTGCTGGGCCTGGAGGCCTCCGCGCTCGCCGCCGGGCTGGCGCTGGGACTGGTCATCACCTTCCGATCCTCGGGCGTCGTGAACTTTGCGGCGGGGGCGACGGCGATGTTCAGCTCGTACATGTTCTACGGCCTGCACACCAACGGGAAGCTGTTCGGAGTGGGGATGCCCGGGGGTGCCCTGAGCACCGTCCCGGCGTTTGTGGGGGCGGTGCTCATCGCCGCGCTCCTGGGCTACCTGCAGTACGTGATCGTGTATCGCAAGCTGCGCGAGGCGGGGGCGATCGCCAAGATGGTCGCCTCCGCCGGCGTGATGCTGATCCTGATCGCGGTCATCGTCCTGGCCTTCGGCTCGGACCCCTACTCCAACGCGCCGCTGCTGCCCAGCGGCGCGGTCACGGTGCTGGGCAGCACCGTGCCCGGCGACCGGCTGTGGCTGACGGGGATCGTGGTGGCGATCGCCACCGTCCTGTGGGGCACCTTTCGCTACACGCGCTTCGGGATCGCCACCCGAGCGGCGGAGGACAGCCGCAAGGGCGCGCTGCTGCTCGGTTTCAGGGCCGACCGCAACGAGGGCCTGAACTGGGTGATCGCGACGACCCTGATCGCGGTGGTCGGCATCCTGGGCAGCTCGGTCGAGGGCCTGGCCCCCACCGGCTTCACCGACGTGCTCATCCCGGCGCTGGCGGCGGCCCTGCTCGGGGGCCTGTCGTCGGTGAGCAGGGTCACCCTCGGGGCGTTCTTCATCGGCGCCATCCAGGCGCTGCTCGGCTACGCCCAGACGAAGTCGTGGTACCCCCAGAGCGGTGGCCAGCCGCTGCCGGGCGTCCCCGACGGGGTGCCCTTCGTGATCATCGCGGTCATCCTGTTCCGGTCCGGGCGCGGCCTGTCGGACCGGCTGACCGCTCCCGCCCCGCGTCTGCCCGAGGCCTTCCGGCCCACCCACCTGCGCGCGCGCTTCGGGATCTCCACCGCGACCGTGATCGTGCTGCTGGCGGTCCTCTCCTACGGCTGGCGTCAGTCGCTCATCAACACGATGATCGGCGCCCTGCTGTGCCTGTCCTTCGTCGTGCTGACCGGCTACACCGGGCAGATCTCGTTCGCCCAGATGACGCTGGCCGGCGTGTCGGGCTTCATGCTCGCGCGGCTGAGCGTCCATTGGGGCATCCCATTCCCGCTCGCGCCGCTGCTGGCGGTCATCACCGCGGTCGCGGTGAGCGCGGTCGTGGCGATCCCCGCCCTCCGGCTCCGGGGCCTGCAGCTGGCGGTGCTGACGCTCGCCGGTGCGGTCGCGGTGGAGTCCGTCTGGTTCAACAACCCCGACTGGGGAGGCGGATCGGTGCCCGCCAACGTCACCGAGCCCAGCATATTCGGGATCGGGCTGGGCCCTCTGCACTCCTTCTGGAACGGTGACGGCGCCGCACCGAGTCCGGGGTTCGGGCTGTTTGTGCTGGCGGTGCTGGTGTTCGGCGCCTGGCTGGTGGTCAACCTGCGCCGAAGTCCGTCGGGCAGCCGCCTGCTCGCGGTCCGCTCCGACGAGTCGGCCGCCGCCGCCGCCGGCGTCAACGTGGCCAAGACCAAGCTCCATGCCTTCCTGGTGGCCGGGTTCCTCGCCGGCGCCGCCGGCGTCCTGTACGCCTACAACCTCCAGGCGGTCACCTCCGACGAGTTCGACGCCATCACCGCCGTCTCGATCTTCGCCGGGGCCTATCTGGGCGGGATCACGACCGTCACCGGAGCGGTGCTGGCCGGGACCCTGGTCTCGCAGGGCCTGGGCATCCACGTGCTCAACGCCCTCATCGGCGTGCCCAACACCTACCAGCCGCTGCTGGCGGGGGTGGGCGTGCTGGGGACGGTTCTGGGCAATCCGGACGGCATCGCCGGCTTCATGCACCGCAAGTGGGACAGCTTCGACGGCTGGCGGGGTGGTCGCCTTCCGTTCGGTCTCAAGGGCCCGGACCAGCGCGATCCGGTGCAGGCCGCCCCGCGGCCGGAGCGGATCACATGAGTCCTCTGCTGGTCGGTGAGTCGCTGTCGGTCGCCTATGGCGGAGTGCGCGCCGTCGATGGGTTCGACATCACCGTCGAACCCGGCCAGATCCTGGGCCTGATCGGCCCCAACGGCGCCGGCAAGACATCGCTGATCGATGGTCTGTCCGGATTTGCGCCGATGACCGGGCAGGCCACGTTCAAGGGCACGCCCCTGCTCGGCCTGCCGGCGCACCGGCGGGTGGAGCTGGGTCTGCTGCGGACCTGGCAGCAGG
>CAJCHX010000280.1 GCA_903970215.1 Acidobacteriaceae bacterium | reverse complement strand
TCGACGCGCCCGACTTCTCCGACCAGACCCCGGCCGCCGCACTGCCGTTCGGTGCGCCCGCGTCGTACTGGGGGAGTCTGTTGCGGTACGACCCGGTGGGCACGGCCGCCCGCCTCGACCTCCCGATGCTGCTCCTGCAGGGCGGGCGCGACTACCAGGTGACGCCCGCCGACAACCTGCCGGCCTGGCAGGACGGCCTCGCGGGTGCCGACGACGTGACCATCAGCGTGTATGACGAGGACGATCACCAGTTCTTCGTGGGCACGGGACCATCGACCCCGGAGGGGTACCTGGCACCCCAGCATGTCGACCCACGTGTGATCGACGACATCGCCCGGTGGTGCCTGCGCTGAGCTCGCGGGCCATCTCCCGTCGTTGTGCTCGATTGGCACGGCCGTGCCCCTGCGCCTATGATTGGGTGTTTGGCTCAGGCAGCCGCCGCGGGGCGCGGTAGGCGACGAGTGAGGTTCGATGGGGTGGTTGTGACCGAGAAAAAAGGCGCGAGCGTACGGCAGCCCGCGGGGAAGCCATATGTCCTGGACATCGCCTCCTTCGGGCGACGGCCGGGAACGTCCGCGCAAGTGCATCGGACCGTGGCTGCGCCCGACCGGCTGGGCGTCGAGATGATCGCGATCGAGAAGGGCGAGGAGATCGACCTCGACCTGCAGGTTCAGGCCGTGTCTGAGGGCGTCCTGGTGACCGGGACCGTGAGCGCCGACACAGCGGGGCAGTGCGCGCGGTGTCTCGGCCCGGTCGACGGTGCCGTCAACGTCTTCCTCACGGAGCTGTACGCGTACCCGGACAGCGAGACGCAACGCACCACCGACGAAGACGAGGTGTTCCGGGTCGACGACGACATGATCGACCTCGAGCAGGCGATCGTCGACGCCATCGGGCTCGAGCTGCCGCTGTCGCCTACGTGCCGCCCCGACTGCCCCGGTCTGTGCCCCGATTGCGGTGAGCCGCTCGCCGACCTCGAGCCGGGCCACGCACACGATCAGATCGATCCGCGCTGGGCGGGTCTCGCGAAGTACATCGACCCCGATTCTGCGAAGCCGGCCGGACGTCCGGAGGCCGACGCGCGGTGAGCAAGCGGTTGCCCGTGCCCCCGATCACGGACCACGCCCCACTACTCGCCGCGCTCGGCGTCGAGTTACCGGACGAACTGCTGACGCTCGCGCTCACCCACCGGTCGTACGCGTACGAGGCCGGCGGCCTGCCCACCAACGAGCGGCTCGAGTTCCTCGGTGACAGTGTGCTCGGTCTCTCCGTCACCGAGTGGCTGTACCGGACCCACCCCGAGAAGCCCGAGGGCGACCTCGCCAAGATCAGGGCCAGCGTCGTCAACATGCACGCGTTGGCATCCGTCGCCAGGGGCCTCGGCGCCGGCGGGCTGGGCGCGCACCTGTTTCTCGGGCGCGGCGAGGAGATGACCGGCGGCCGGGACAAGGACAGCATCCTGGCCGATGGCACTGAGGCGCTGCTCGGCGCCATCCACATCGAGCACGGTATCGATGTGGCGCGCGACGTGGTGCTGCGACTGTTCGAGCCGCTGCTCACGGCGTCGTCGTCGATGGGCGCGGGCCTGGATTGGAAGACGTCACTGCAGGAGCTGACCGCAGAGCGAGATCTGGGCGTCCCCGGCTACCGGATCAGCTCGATCGGGCCGGACCACGACAAGGAGTTCACAGCGGTCGTCGTCGTGGACGGCCGCGACCTCGGTGAGGGCGTCGGTCGTACCAAGAAGGAAGCCGAGCAGAGGGCCGCCGCCGCCGCATGGGACGTGCTCGACGGCGAACTTCCGAAGGCCGACCCGGCCTGATGCCGGAGCTGCCCGAGGTCGAGGTCGTCCGCCGCGGTCTGGCCGACCACCTCGTCGGCCGTACCGTCACCGGTGTCGAGGTGCTCCATCCCCGCGCGGCCCGGCGGCACGCGGCCGGCGACGCCGACCTGATCGGGCAGATCCTCGGTGCGACCGTTGCGTCTGCGGAGCGACGGGGGAAATTCTTGTGGCTTCCGCTTGTGCACGGCGGCGAGCCGCCTGGTGTGCTCGGCGGCGAGCCGCCTGATCTGCCTGGTGTGCTCGGCGGCGAAACCCCCGACACAGCGGTGGTGGTGCACCTCGGCATGAGCGGGCAGATGTTGTTCGGAGAGGGCGTCGACACGCATCTGCGGATCCGCGTGCGCCTCGATGACGGGACGCTGCTGCGGTTCGTGGACCAGCGCACGTTCGGGGGATGGGCGGTCGATCCGCTGGTCGAGGTCGATGGTGCCGCGCTGCCGGCATCGGTAGCGCACATCGCGCGGGACCCGCTCGACCCCGCATTCGACCGGGCCGCCGTGGTAGCTGCGATGAAACGCAAGAACACCGAGGTCAAACGGGTGCTGCTGGATCAGACTGTGGTGTCGGGCATCGGCAACATCTACGCCGACGAGGCGCTGTGGCGCAGTCGGTTGCACGGGCGCCGATTGGCCTCCGCGCTCACTCGGCCCGCGTTGGGGCGATTGCTCGACGACGCGACGGCGGTGATGCGTGAGGCGCTGGATCAGGGCGGCACCAGCTTCGACTCGCTGTACGTGAACGTCAACGGTCAGTCCGGATACTTCGAGCGGTCCCTCAACGCGTACGGCCGCGACGGCGAACCGTGCCGGCGGTGTGGCGCGATCATGCGGCGTGAGCAGTTCATGAATCGTGGGTCGCACTTCTGCCCACACTGCCAGACTGTGCCGCGACGCTGACTCCGGCGGGTCGGGGCCGCGTTTTCTGTCGGTGATCTGCGAATCAATCCGTTCGCGGTGGCGGATTGTGGTGGTGAGAAGGCAGAATGACCGAGTTGAGCGGTGGGGCAGCCGATCAGCAGGCGGGCTTTGATGTTGCTGTGCGATCGGAGAGGGAGTGGGCGTGTGGGCTCGATGGTGAAGCGGGCGGCCGTTGCCGTGGTCGCGGCGGGGGCGGTTCTGGCGGGCTCGTCCGGGGTCGCCGTTGCGGCTCCGGCGGGCGCTCTGGTGTTGGGCCCCGGATCTGAGATCGAAACGCAACTCCGGTCGGCGGGTGTCGGGCGGGCGTTGTTCGCGCAGTGCACCCTGGGTGTGGTGGCCAATGGTCCGACGGGACGGGTGGCGATCACCGCCGGCCACTGCGCCCCGGTAGGGCATCTGGTGGGCGTCCGCATTCCGGCCGGCGGTCATCGGGTGGTGGTGATCGGCCGGGTGAGCGCGGCGTCGATACCGCGGTCGGTGCCGACGGCCGGGGGTGACCTGGACGTCCAGCCGGAGAAGCCGGACTGGGGTGTGATCCGGTTCGATCCGGGTGTGGCACTGGCGGCTGGACGGGGCCGGGTGCAGCCCACGGGGGTGGCTCAGGCGCGGCTCGGCGAGCGGGTCTGTCAGCAGGGGATCACCACCGGGTGGCAGTGCGGTGTCGTGGTGGCGGTAGCAGGACATCGCGTCGCGACCGACATACCGGTGCGGGAGGGCGACAGCGGTGGCCCGTTGGTCGACCAGGCGTCGGGTGCTGTGCTCGGAATCCTCTCGACCGGCGGCCGTCAAGGGCGGCAGTCGATATCGGTGTATTGGGACCTGGGATTCGTGCTCGCGCAGGCGGGTGGGCTGACGCTGGCGACCGTCTAGGCTCGGCCCGCGGGTGGTCTGTGGCGCCATACCCAGGTGCTGCCAGACCACGGTGCCGCCGGACTTTGCTGGCGCCAGACCACGGTGCCGCCGGACTTTGCTGGCGCCAGACCACGGTGCCGCCGGACTTTGCTGGCGCCGGACTGCGGTGGCGCCGGACTTTGCTGGCGCCGGACTTTGCTGACGCCGGACTTTGCTGACGCCGGGTTGTCGTGGACTGGTCGAGTTCAGCCGTCCGTCGGCGGCCGGAACAGGCGCGTGATCAGCCACCCCATCACCGCGATCAGCCATACCGCGACCGCGCCGATCAGCGGCGGGGTGAGCCCGGAGTGGTGGCCTTCGTCGGCTGCGCTCACGTTCAGCGCTGCAAACAGCATGAGCGCGGGCGCGCCGAGACTCCACATCGCTGAGCGGAACACGCGATCGAATTCGGGCCGGTGCTCGGGGGCTAGCCACACGTCCCGATGTGGTGTGTTGATCAAGCCGGCAGGCAACCGTGGCCCGGCCAGCGCGAGCCCGCCGAACAGTGCCGCCATCAGCGCACCCACCGCCCCCGTCCAGGTCAGGAACTGGGCTTTCGACCCCCACCGGTCGGCGCCGTGCGGTCCGTAATGCAGCGGCATCCGGTCTGGGCCCACCACCGCGGCCCACACGAGCGTTGCGATGAACACCGTCAACGCCGCGCAGAACACCCACCAGCCTTTGCCTCGCACTCCACCACCGTACGCACGCGACCGAATCGCGGTCTGACGGGCGCCATCCCGTTATATGACGGGATGAGCTCTCTAGATGATTGATTCCCGGTGATGTGACTGGTGTGTCGCGTGGGATTTGAGACGGAGGGTGCCCAGAATCAGTGCTGCTAACCCAACCTGGCACTGGAGGCCGAAGTGGACACCGACCTGGACACCCTCGCCACAGCACTG
>CAJCHX010000279.1 GCA_903970215.1 Acidobacteriaceae bacterium | reverse complement strand
TGGGCCGGTTGTGCCACGCGCCCCTATTCGAACATTCTGAATGAGTTGCGCAGCAATATGATTGGCACCGATCACCGGTGTGTCGAAACAGGTCGACTTACAATCCCTAGGTCGCAGATTCGATTCCTGCCAGGGGGCGTTGCTCCTTCTCCATCTCGCCCAGCCGGCTGGTCCGCCCCGAGCAGGGGCTGAGCCGGAGAGTATGCGGCGGCCCGTCGGTGGTCCCCTGCTTCATGCTCACAAAGCTCGCTTTGACGAGGAACTTGCAGGGTGCCGGCATGGGCGCTGAACTGCTCGCCGACGCCGTCGGTCGGATTGACGGCGTCGCGCGAGATGGGGCGGCCGCCTTATCGTTGCCGACGCGCTCACGGAGCAGGCGGCGAGGTCCTACCGGAAATGCAACTTCATCCCCGCCTGCGCGAATCCGCTGCGTCTATACCTCAAGATCGCCACCGCGCGGGCGGCCCTCGGCCACTGAAATACCTTGCGGCTGCATCGATGTGGCCGCCGGACGGTCATTCCCGGCCCAAGCCCTCCTTGCGGCGCTCGTCCTGGGAACCGAAGTCGGGAACGTCGTCCCCGTCGGTCTCCTCGGAGACCTCGTCGCGCAGTTCCTGGCGGTGCTCGTCCTGACCGAACCGCTCGTCGCGAAGCTCGTCGTTGCTCTTGTGGTGACCCATCATCGTCTCCTCATTTTGTATGGACTTACCGAGCCTAACGGGTGCCGCCCTACGAATCCCAAACCGCCGACCAGTCGACGACCGAGACGCAGTGATCGCTGAGTCGGGGCCGGCCTAGGACCTGGGATCGGCTTCCGGTGGGGTCGGCTTGGTCCCCGGCGCGACCTCGGGTTCGATTCCGACGGCGGGGGTGTCGTCGAAGTACGTCTTCGCGACCGCCTGGTCGCTGAGTGCGGGGTCGACGATGATGGGTTTGAAGATGGCGCCTTCGGCCTCGTCGGCTGCGCGTTGCGCATCGCCCTCCTCTTTCTCCGTCTCAGATTCGGAGAGTCCATGCCCCTCCGCCGCTTGCTTCTTGGCGAACTCCGCGACCTCGGCGGTCTCGTTGAGCTCCGGCGACGGTGGCGCCGGGGGCTGCTGCTCGCCGATCGGCTCGCTGTTCGGCGTGCCCGACGAGGGCTTCCTCCTGTTGTATCCCGCGATCGATGCCACGACCAGCAGAACGACGACTACGACCACGATCACGATGCTCGTTGCACTCACATAGTTACTGTAACCAAATATTCCCCGCGGTAGGGGGTTGGGTCTGGTGCAAACCGCCCGAGATCGCGAATGCCGGCCGGGTCTGCGCGCCGCGCTATCTCACCGGGCTGACGCAGACGAGTGCAGCGCTGGCAACAGCGACGTTGGCCGCCGACGAGGTCACAGCCATTGCGCGACGCCGCCGTGGCCGGAGCACGTACCGGTGTGGTGCTGGCTGAACGAGTAGTCCCCGTCGCGGCATTCCGCGGTGGCGCCGGACGGCGCCCCGTTTGACTGCTCGGGGTCATGCACGCAGTTGCCGCTGACGTTCACGTACCCGGCACCGCTGTCGCAGTCCGCGTGGATCGGGGTCGCTGCCCCTGCGGGTGCGGGCAGAAATGCCACGGCGAGTGCGGCGGCGCCACCGAAGACGAACGATATTGCTTTGCGAGACATATGATCCCCCTGAAGATTTCGATCCGGACGATTACTAATACACGGATCGTCGGGGCGCCGCGGCCGATGTGAAGAATGTGAAAGCGTTGCATCGCTAAGGACTGTTGTGTGCTCGGCACCGCCCGAGATCGTGCAAGGGAACCGATCTCGGTATCGGCGAGAGCTGAGTGCGCAGATGGACGAAGATCGACCCGTGCTCACGCAGATCACCGAGAACGTACTGGTGCGCCAGAGTGACTTCTGCCGGACCAATACGGTGATCGTGCGGGGAGATGCCGGTGTGCTGCTGATCGACCCGGGAATACACGGGTACGAGCTGGCCGCGCTTGCCGACGAGCTGATCGAACACGGCGACACCGTGACGGTCGGCTTCTCGACCCATCCGCACTGGGACCACCTGCTGTGGCACGCCCGGCTCGGTTCGGCGACCCGCTACGGCACTGCTCGGTGTGCAGCCACCGCCCAGGCCAAGCTGGACGTCGGACGCGAGATGGCCACCCAGACCGCTCAGGACGTCTCTCTGGATCTGTTCGGCGCGATCGTCGCCCTGGCACCGGGGACGGAATACATCCCTTGGGACGGTCCGCGAGTGCGCATCGTCGAGCACCAGGCTCATGCTCCTGGCCACGCAGCGCTCCTGATCGAGGACGATCGTGTGCTGGTGGCCGGCGACATGGTCTCCGACGTGTTGATCCCCATGCTCGACCTACGCGGCGGACACCACCCGGTGCAGGACTATCTCGACGGGTTGCGCCGCTTGGAGGACGTCGCCTCTCACGCAGACCTCGTCATGCCCGGACACGGCTCCGTCGGCTCGGGAGACGAGCTTCGCGGACGCATCGAGCAGGACCGGGCCTACGTGGTGGCCCTCCAAGCGGGCGACGATCCCGTCGATGCGCGGGTCGGCCCAGGCGCGACCTACGGCCGAGACTGGCTGCCCGCGGTACATGCCCGGCAGGTTCGCGACCTCGCCGCTCGGATGGCAGCCGATCCGCGCATAGGATTCGGGGAGCAGCATCGAAACATCTGACCTGACAGCCGAGGAGAACCGTGAGCCTGCGCGAGAAGATCCGCAACGCACCCCCACAGGTCTGGGTCGCTGCCGCACTGTCCGTCGTGTCCGGCGTCGCCGCGTGGCGTGACATCGCAGCTCGCACCGATGACGACATCCGGGGCAGCCGGACCCTGTGGCGAATCATCATCATCGCCAATCCAGGCAACTCAGTGTTCTATTGGGCGTTGGGGCGACGCCGCTAGTTCCTCCGGTGCGGGTGCGGCGCCCAGCGCCGATCGGTCCTTGAGCCGCACGCCCGACTCTCCGAGGGCGATCGCGCCACGCACTAGTCCGACCACTATCGCCGCCGCTTCCGTGTAGCCCAGGCCGTCAGGCGGGTGGATGTTGGAGACGCAGTTGCGTTCGGCGTCCGCGCGGCCCGGTCGCGGTGCGAATGTCAGGTACACGCCCACACTCTCGGGAACCGACAGGCCGGGGCGTTCGCCGATGATCACCAGCACGACGCGGGCGGCCAGTGCGGCGCCGATGTGATCGCCGAGCGCCACCCGCGCCTGGAGGGCGACCACCGGGGGAGCGATGACGGTGCCCGGCCCGAGCGAACCGATGATGGCCGCCGTCAGCGGCACTCCGTGCGTCTGTAAGCCGGCCGCCGACAGGCCGTCGGCGAGGACCACGGCGACGTCACACCCTGACCCGTAGGGCAGGTCGCCCGCAGGCTGCCGGCCGAGGTCCGGCCGCCGCAGGTATTCGGCTCGCGAGGCGGCCCGGCTGCGCACGACGGTCGGTTCGCCCAGGCCGAGGGTCGCGACCTCCGGAAGAAAGGTCGCCAGGTCGATACTCGCGTGAACAGCGTCGCGGGCCGCTGCGTGCGCCGCTCGGAACTCGAGCGCAGCCGTGGTGGGTACCGCGTTCCCGGCCCGTCCCAGGCCGATTCGCGCCTGCGTGTGCTGTCGCAGTCGCGCCCACCGAGGGTCGGTCATGAGCCGATCTCGAGCAGTGGGGATCCCGACACCTCGCGCACCGACCCGTCGGCTTCGAGCATGCCCAGCCCGGCCATCCAGGCATCGAACTCCGGTGCGGGACGTAGTCCCAGCGCCGACCGCAGGTACAGCGCGTCATGGAAGCTCGTGCTCTGGTAGCCGAGCATCACGTCGTCGGCGCCCGGAACCGAGATCACGAAGTTGACTCCGGCTACGCCGAGCAGCGTCAGCAGGGTGTCCATGTCGTCCTGGTCGGCCTCGGCGTGGTTGGTGTAGCAGACGTCCACACCCATCGGCACGCCGAGGAGCTTGCCGCAGAAGTGGTCCTCGAGGCCCGCGCGCACGATCTGTTTGCCGTCGTAGAGATACTCCGGGCCGATGAAGCCGACCACGGTGTTGACCAACAGCGGGTCGAAGTGGCGAGCCACCCCGTAGGCACGCGCCTCGAGTGTCTGCTGGTCCACCGGGCGTCCGTCCGTGCCGAGGTGCGCGTGCGCGCTCAGCGCCGAACCCTGCCCGGTCTCGAAGTACATGACGTTGTCGCCGACGGTGCCGCGCGCCAGTGACCGGCCCGCGTCCGCCGCCTCGGCGAGCATGTCCAGCGTGATGCCGAACGACGCGTTCGCCGGCTCGGTGCCGGCTATCGACTGGAACACGAGGTCGACGGGAGCGCCCTCGGCCATGAGTTCCAGACTGGTGGTGACGTGCGTCAGAACGCAGGTCTGCGTCGGGATCGCGTAGCGGGCGCGGATATCGTCCAGGAGTTGCAACAGCGAGCGGATCACCGCGGGGGAGTCGCCCGCCGGGTTGATGCCGATCACGGCGTCGCCGCAGCCGTGCAGCAGGCCGTCGAGCGTCACCGCCGAGACGCCGCGGAGGTCGTCGGTGGGATGGTTCGGTTGCAGTCGGGTGGCTACCCGGCCCGGCAACCCGATGGTTGAGCGGAATGCGGTGACCACCGACGTGGCCCGCGCGACGGTGATCAGATCCTGGTTGCGCATCAGTTTGCTCACCGCGGCCACCATCTCGGGCATCAGGCCCGGCGCCAGTGCCGTGAGCGTCGCGGTTGCGTCCGGGCCGGCCGCGGTCGCCAGCAGCCAGTCGCGGAATGCGCCGACCGTCAGCTGGGCCACGGGTGAGAAGGCCTGGGGAGACAGCGAATCCACGATCAGGCGGGTCACGTCGTCGGACTCGTACGGTACGACCGGCTGTTCGAGGAACGTCGTGAGCGGGACGTCGGCGAGCGCCCACTGCGCCGCAGCCCGTTCCGCGTCGGAGGCGGCAGCGCAGCCCGCGAGCTCATCACCCGAACGGGCGGGGGTGGCCTTGGCCAACAAGTCCACCAGACCGGTGAACTCGTATGTCCGGCCGCCGAGTTGCTGCACCCACCGCGTCATTCGTCGATCGTCTTGATCGGGCCGGTGAACCATTTCTTCACCGACAGGTGCCAGGCGAGCCACAGCGCTGCCAAGAGGCCGAGCACCACTATGGGCGTGTAGTTCACGTACTTCCAGGCGAAGCCTGGCGTCCACGGTGCGCCCTGCGCGGCGGTCGGGAACATCGCCACCACCGACGTCACCGCGATCTCGGCTACCGCGAGTGGTGCCATCCAACGGTACTTCGCGCCCAGCGTCCACTTTCCGACGGGGAATGAGTCGGCGGCCTTCCAGCGCAGGTAGATCGGGATCGCGAAGGCGAGATAGAGACCGACGACACCGATTGAGGCGACGGCGTAGAAGGCGATCGGGGTGGGGGTGCCGCCGATGTCGACCTTGATCAAGGCAGGCAGCGTCAGGACCACCGCGATGACTGCCGACGTGACGACCGCGTGCACGGGGACGTGCGTGCTGCTGAGCCGGGACAGGTACTTGGCGCCCGGCACTGCGCGGTCGCGGCTGAACGAGTACATCATTCGCGACGTCGAGGTCATGCATGCGACCGCGCAGAAGAACTGACCCGCCGTGGAGACGATCAGCACGGTGCCCGCCCACTTCGACGTGAGCGCCGCCGTGAGCAGAGCCGGGACCGTGCCGCCCGCTGAAGTGAGCTTGCCCTCGTCCTGCACGGCGAACAGGAAGGCCAGCAACAGGATCCAGCCGCCGATGCCCGAGTAGAAGATCGACTGCCAGATTCCGTTGGCGGCTGCGTTGGCCGCCGACTTCGTCTCTTCGGACAGGTGGGCCGACGCGTCGTAGCCGGTGATCGTGTACTGCGTGAGGATCGCCGAGATCGGCAACACGAAGAGGATGAATCCGGCGCCGTGGGTCGATCCGCCGAAGAAGCCCGAGTTGTTGACGGTGTGTGTGAACACCGCGCCGACGTGCGCGTGGTGGTCCGGCAGGATGATCAGCGCGGCCACGACCGCCACGGCACCCACGACGTGCCACCACACCGAGATGTTGTTCAGCATCGCCAGCAGGTGCGACGAGAAGATGTTCACGGCCGCGGCGAGCACCAGGATCACGATGAACTCGATGAAGACGCGTGTGAGGCTGTAGCTCGCGGCCCACGACGGGCTGAAGACGCCCACCACCGTGTCGAAGAACGACGCGCAGCCGTAGGCGACCGACGCGGACACCGCGAGTAGACCGATCAGGTTGAGCCAACCGGCGTAGTAGCCGGCTTTCGGACCGCCCAATCGGGCTGCCCACCAATAGATTCCGCCGGATGTCGGGAACGCCGAGACCAACTCCGACATGCACAGGCCGATCACCAGGATCAGCACCGAGACGATCGGCCAGCCCCACGCGATCGCGGCCGGGCCGCCGTTGTTCCAGCCGAGACCGAACCCGGTGAAGCAACCGGTGAGGATCGAGATCATCGAGAACGAGATCGCGAAGTTCGAGAACCCCGACCACGACCGGTTCAGTTCCTGCTTGTAGCCGAGGGCCGCGAGTGCGGCCTCGTCGGAATCCTCGTCGGGAGTCTCCATCGCCTTGGTGTCGACCGTCATCGCGACTCCTCGAACTCCACGACCGCCACCCTAGGCGCCCTGCTGCTCGCCAGTATCCGGATGCCTGTTACGTACTAGGCTCCGTGCGCATTACCCGAAGGTAACGTTCGGTTGGGAAGTGCGGCACCTGCTGTGTGGAGCCGCGATCGTCGATCACACGGCGCGGGCGCCGACGTGCACGACCCTGGCGATCTCGGGGAGCTTGAGGATGGCGTCGGTGGGGGTCCGGCCGCGGAAAGTCCGAAGATACGGGTGACCGGACGCGGGTGTCACCACGTGGGCCTGCAGCTCGTCGTCGCCATCGGTCACGACCACGATATTGCCCTCGCGCACCCATGCGACCAACGCATGCATCGACCACACGTGTGGCGTGGATCTGGGTTGGTCGGCCGGACGCCATGCCACTTTGGCGATGTCCTGATGATCCGGATTCTTATCTCTGCTCGATGACATCTGTCGGGCGATAATGGTCCAGCGCTCGCGCATGTTCCTCAGTGTGCGCCCGACTTCGACGCTTCGCGAGAGTCATGAGCGGATAGTGTATATCTTTTTTTGTGTTGCATCCCGTATGTATTCTTTTGATCGCTTGGGAATGGGGTGCGTCGGTGCTGGTCAGCAGGCGATCTGGTCGTGATTGTCGGCCCGAGACGGCCGAATCCCCCTGAATCGGTTGCGATTCAGGGGGATTCGGGCCTGCGATGCCGACCGAACTCGCCGCGCTATGCGGTGAGGAGGAATCGTTCGGTGATCACACCGCGTTAGCGGGAGCCGGGGTGCTCTTGTCGCCGTATCCGGTCTTGGCGACGCCGATCACCTTCGCGATGGCGACGTACGCGACGAAGCCTGCGGCGCAGCCGATGAACCAGCTGTACTTCGGGATCCAGTCGGCCGTGTTGGCCACCTTGGGCACGATCACCGAGGCCAGCGACAGGGTGCCGGAGACGATCACTGCCCAGACGGCCGTGGGGTTGAAGCCGCCCTTGTAGAAGTAGGTGCCGCTCTCCTCCATGGTGAACAGGTCGTCGACGACGATCTTCTGCTTACGCACCACGTAGAAGTCGGCGATCAGGACACCGAACAGCGGGCCGATGAGACCACCCAGGATGCCGAGGGTCCAGAAGATCGCGTTGTCGTTGGAGTACCAGTTCCACGGCGTGAGCAGCACCGAGCCGACGG
This sequence comes from Acidobacteriaceae bacterium, assembly GCA_903970215.1. GTDB lineage: Bacteria > Actinomycetota > Actinomycetes > Mycobacteriales > Mycobacteriaceae > Tsukamurella. Next base: position 2,703 of record CAJCHX010000279.1, on the reverse strand, counting down.
CGGCGATCATGCCGCCCATCCGCCACGAGATCTTCTGCGGGCTGACGTGGGAGAAGTCGAACGCGGGGCTGATGAAGTTGGCCACGATGTTGATACCGATGGTGGCAACCACGAAGGTCAGGCCGCCGAGCAGGATCGCGAAGGTCGAGTCGATCTTCTGCACCGTCTCGATGGGGTCCGTGATCAGCTCGCCGTACAACGGCTTGGTGGCCGAGGCGATCACCACGGTGAGGACCGAGAACACGATGAAGTTGACCGGCAGTCCGAGGAAGTTGCCGCGCTTGACCGACTTGAAGTCCTTTGCGTACCGGGCGAAGTCACCGAAGTTGATCATCGGGCCGGAGAAGTACGAGACCACCGCTGCGACTGCGGCGAACATGGTGCTGATCAGCGCTGTGCCCGAGAGGTGCTTGGTGGACAGCGTCAGGTTCACGTGCCAGTGCACCTTCACCAGCATGTAGATGCACAGCAGCATCATGACGACGTAGACCGCAGGGCCGGCGTAGTCGATGAAGGCGCGGATGAAGTTCATGCCCCGCCAGAACAGTGCTGCCTGCAGGATCCACAGGATGGCGTAGCTGGCGTATCCCAGGTAGGACAGCCCGAGGAAGCTGTGGCTCTGCTCTGCGTAGGGCGCGAGGCCCGGCCACAGCTTGAGGAACACGATGTTCAGCGACTCGGCGGCCAGGTAGGTCTGGACGCCGTACCACGCGACGGCGATCAGGCCACGAATGATGGCCGGGATATTCGCACCCAGGACGCCGAACGACATCCGGCAGGCCACCGGGAAGGGCACCCCGCCCTTCTGGCTCGGATGCGCCACGAGGTTGGCGAAGAACTGGACGATGACGATACCGACGATCAGGCAGATGAAGACCTGCCATGCCGTCAGGCCCAGCGCGAACAGCGCACCCATGGTGACGTAGCCACCAACGCTGTGCACGTCCGACATCCAGAACGCGAAGATGTTGTAGCTCGTCCAGGTCTGCTTGCCACGGAGCGGCGCGAGATCGTCGTTAGTTAACCTTTGGTGATAGCCTAGCTCGACCCACGTGGGGTCCTCAGTGCTCGTTGGTGATGCCTCGCCTACGGACATTCTTCCTCCAGTCTCCGGCGTTTATGTTGAAGGCGAGAGTATGGATTGCGTGTTACCTCCAGGTGACGAGAGCGTCGCAAATGGCCACGGCGGACGGTATATTCTCGACACAGGCTTAGCGGCGCGGAATTACCGGCGTATTTGCGCGGATTGTCGGAGTCCTGAGTGTAGTTGATTCCGCTGAAGAAATGTCGGCGACCTTTCTCGAGGTCAGGCGACATCGCCTATGGCTCTGCGTGGGCGCGCAGAACCGCGGAGCAGGACATCGACGACGGCATCCACGTCGTCGCTCATCGGAACATGGCCGCAGCCGTCGAGGCTGATGTGCTCGGCATTCGGCAGGTAGGCGCGCGCACGCTCGGCCTGATACGGCAGCAGTACTCGGTCCTTGGTGCCCCAGGCGATGGTGACCGGCACGTCTGCCGCGATCTCACCGTCGAAGGGGTAGGCGCCGTCGATGATCTGGCGTAGGGCGTGGCGGGCCGCCACCATGCTCTTCAGGTCTCCCATCACACGCTGGGCGTCGAGCCGGTCGCCGTGCGTCATCAGTGAACTGAGCATGAGTCGGCGTACGAGGGCCGAGCGGGTCAGAGTCGGCACCAACGGCTGGGCCAGCCTCGCGGCCACAATGAGCGCCGCGAAGTGGGCGCGAATGAGAGTGAAGTCGCCGGCGCCCTTCCAGAAGCCGGCAGGCGACAGACCGGTGGCACTGCTCACCAGGCCGTCGGCGGCAGCCTCAAGGGCGATCCGACCACCCAGTGAGTTTCCCGCGATGTGCGGCTGCTCGAGGTCGAGTTCGGCGAAGAGATCGACGATGTGCCCTTGGAGGACGTCTTTGACAGGGCGGCCGTCCAGTACCAGGGCGGGGGACTCGCCGTGTCCGGGGAGATCGAACAGAATCACATCGCGGTACTCCGCTAGGCGCTCCGCCACCGGATACCAGGCCTGGCGCCGGTGGCCGATGCCATGCACCAGAACCAGGGGCTCGCCGGTTCCGAACCGCTCGTAGGCCAACATCCGCCAACCGCCTCACCCGGGCAACGCTGCCCGCCGTCACCCGCACATGGTGTACCGGATTCTCAGACGAGGTCTACACGTCGAGCGCCCTCACCGCCACGAAATGTGATCCACGCCACTTCTGGTTGCTGCCCATGCAGGGCCCGGCGAGATCCTGGAGCGAACGCAACGGAATTCGCTTGTCCAGGTGCGGACCGTCGACGACGATCGCGTGGTGGACCACGCCGCCGCCCTCGCCTTCGCCGCCTCCTGGGTGGATGCATGGAACTCGCATGACCTCGACCGGATCCTTGAGCACTTCGCCGACGACGCGGTGTTCAGTTCGCCGATCGCGGCGGCACTCCTACCCGAGTCAGGCGGCGTGCTGGTCGGGAAGAGCGCTATCCGCGGCTACTGGGAGATCGGCTTGGCACGCATTCCCGACCTGCGCTTCGAGATCGTTGCCGTGTACCGGGGCGTGGACACTGTCGTGATCAATTACCGCAACCACGTGGGCGGCCTGGTGTGCGAGGTGTTGCGGTTCGCCGGGGCGAGCGCAGCGACGGGGGATGACGGGGCGAGCGCAGCGACGGGGGATGACGGGGCGAGCG
>CAJCHX010000278.1 GCA_903970215.1 Acidobacteriaceae bacterium | reverse complement strand
CGGGCTGTCGGGCACGTTGCGGTCCCGCTCCGGGCGGACCACCGCCGTCCGATGCGTGGGTGGTAGGCGCGGATACGCCGGTCACCGGCCGCAACTGCTGGCTACTCGGAATGCTCGGGCTACGGTTCGTCCCACGGCTCGGCGTGGGGCGCCGCATCCACACCGGTGTCGTGCCTTCCTGGTGCTGCAGGGGTGACGCCAATACCGTCTGTGTGTTCCCGCCGTTCGCGGCCACCTGAGCCAGGCGATCGCGGGCCTGCGCGAGAGTCGGCCTGCGAGCGGGATCGGGTTCGAGCATCGACATGATCACGGCCATCAGGGGACCGCGATGGGTGGGTGGGTTGATCTGACCACGCGCCACGCGGTGGAGTAGCAACAACGAGTTCTCGTCGGCACCGAAGGGGGGCGTCCCCTCGATCGCGGTGTACAGGGTCGCGCCGAGGGAGTACAGGTCGGAGGCCTCAGACGGCTCGTCGCCGCGGGCGACCTCGGGTGCGAAGTACGCGGGTGTTCCGGTGATCACGCCGGTCTGTGTCAACTGGACGTCGTCCTTCGCGCGGGAGATGCCGAAGTCGGTGAGCTTGACCATGCCCGACTGCCGTCCCCGGTTGGCGATCAGGATGTTGCCCGGCTTGACGTCGCGGTGGACGATCCCGGACTCGTGCGCCTCCGCCAGTGCGTCGGCGATCTGTGCGCCGATCTGCGCGACCTGTCGCTCGGGCAGCGTGGACGTCATGTGGAGCACCTGTGCGAGTGACCGTGACGGCAGGTACTCCATCACCAGCCACGGTTCGCCCCGGTCCAGAGCCACGTCGTACATCGCAATGGCGTTGCGATGTGACAGGCGGGCGGCGATCCGGCCTTCCCGCATCGCCCGCCGCCGCATCTCCTCGGCGGTGTCCTCGGTCATCCCAGCGGTCGAGATCACCTGTTTCGCGGCTACTTCGCGGTCGAGCAGTTCGTCGTGCGCCAGCCACACGGCGCCCATGCCGCCGCCGCCGATCTTCGACTTCAACCGATACCGGCCGGAGACCAGGTAGTCGGGTCCCGGCACCCGTATCGCTCTGCCCTCCGCCACGTGTCGATGGTAGTTCAGCGGCGCCCTTCCCGCGCTCTCGCGGGGCGTCTCGACCCCCGGCGGGCGACCTTGACGGCGCCGCCACGCATAGCTACCTTGGAAGCAATGATCGAACGAGTATTCGAGTCGTGCTTCTGGGTGGCTCGCATGTCTCGCACGGTATGGGAGGGGTGTGACATATGACGACGATGCGCCTGGATGCGGAATCGCTCAGTCGTGAGGAAAAGCTGGATCAGCTGCGGAAACAGCTGGCTGCACTGCCTGATCGGCACTCGCCGGTCAAGGCCGTACAGCCGTCGGCGGACGCGGTTCCCATAGAGCCCGGCGGGTCGCCGGGGAGAACCGGTGTGCTGCCTGTACATCCGGATATCGCACACCTGTTGCCCAGCTGCGGTCTGCCGCGGGGGACGGTGGCGACGGTATCCGGCTCGGCGGCGCTGGAGGTGTCGCTGGTGGCGACGATGACGGCGGCAGGGGCTCGGGTCGCGGTCTGTGGGGTGCCGGGGTTCGGCACCCTCGCGGCGTTGGAGCAGGGGGCCGATCTGGAGCGCATCGCCATCGTCCCGGGGCCGCTCCCCGACCCGGTGGCGGTCGCGTCGATCCTGCTCGACGGCGCCGACGTGGTGCTGTGCGGGCTGGGTGGGATCGCGGTCCCGCCCAGCCGAGCGCGAGCGATCACCGCGCGGGCACGCAGTAAGGGCGCGGTGCTCTTGCTCAAGGACGGGCAGTGGGACGGTGCGGTCCTGCACCTGCAGGCACGAGTACAGGGGTACGTGGGCATAGGCGCACGCGGCGGTGGGGGACGGATCCGGGCGGTCGACGTGGTGTTCTCCGCTCGTGGGCGGGGTTGCATAGGTGGTCGGCCGAGTTCACCGATACGGGCGGCGGTGGCACGATGATCGGCTCGGTGGCCGAACCTCCTGTCGCACTTCACGATCCGGGACGGTGCTCGGTGGAGCCTTCGAGTGCGCGGATCCTGGCCCTCTGGTGCCCCGACTGGCCGGCGGTGGCTGCGGCGGCGGAGTCCGACCTCGCGCCCGACCGGCCGGTGGCAGTGGTTCTGGCGAACCGGGTGATCGCCTGCTCGGCACCGGCGAGGGCGGTCGGGGTACGCCGGGG
>CAJCHX010000277.1 GCA_903970215.1 Acidobacteriaceae bacterium | reverse complement strand
GCGGGAACAGCTGCTCGCGCGCCTCGTCGTCGGTGTCGGCGACGAAGCCCGGCGAGTGCACGCCGATGGGCAGATCGGCCCGGCCATATTGCGTGAGGGCACGGCGGTAGAGGTCGGTATACGGCTCGAAACGGCGGGGGTCTCCGCCGATGATCGCGAGCATGAGCGGAAAGCCCAGCTCGGCGGCCCGCAGCACCGACTCCGGCGAGCCGCCCACACCCAGCCAGGCGTCGACGCCGCCCCGGTCGGTCTTGGGGTACACCTGGGCGTCGCGCAGCGGGCCGCGAACGGTCCCCTGCCACGAGACCGGACCCTCCGCGCGCAGCCGGGCGAACAGCTCGATCTTCTCAGCCGAGAGCACTTCGTAATCGGCGAGGTCGTAGCCGAACAGCGGGTACGACTCGGTGAACGAGCCCCGACCCAGAGTGACCTCGGCACGGCCGTTCGACAGGGCGTCGAGGGTGGCGAAGTGCTCGTACACCCGGACCGGGTCGTCCGAGCTGATGACCGTGACGGCGGTGCCGAGCACGATGTTCTCCGTGCGGCCGGCGATCGCGGCGAGCACGACATCGGGCGCCGAGACCGCGAAGTCGTCGCGGTGATGCTCCCCGATGCCGAACGCGTCCACACCCGCCCGGTCCGCGAGCACGCCCTCCTCGACGACGTCGCGGATCACCTGGGCAGCCGACTTCAGGGTCCCGTCCGCGCCTACGGTGATATCCCCGAACGTGTCCAAACCGAACAGTACGTGTGCCATGCGATCAGTATGCCACATAAACGGACCGCGGTCCGAATACCGCTTCGGTCAGTGCTGTCAGTGCCGTCAGTGTCGCATCGTCCGCATCGCGATCTCCGACGCGAGCGACGCCGGCGCGCGCAGCGGGATCCAGTGATCGACGTCGGGCACCTCGGACAGGCGGAAATCGGCCCGCACGAATCTGCCCGACGCCACCGCCTGGCGCCGCCCCGCGATGGCGTCCCGACTACTCCACACCAGAGTGGTGGGCACCTCGACCGGCGGGCACTCGAGCCCCTCACCACCTGGGCGAAGATTGGCCCGGTACCAGTTGAGCGCCGCCGTCAGCGCCTGCGGATCGGTGAGTGCCTCGATCCCGCCGCCCGGTGCAGTCGCCAGCAACGTGCGCGCATTGTGGTCGAGCAGATACTTCTCGGCGGGCCCCGACTGCATGAACAGATCCAGATAGCGTGACCGGACCTGCTGGTCGGGGTCGCCGGCCATCGCTTCCGCGAGCGCCGACGGATGGCCGAACGACACCGCCGTCAGACTCATCGCGCGCAACGGGTACTGCGCCGCGAACTGCCAGGCCACCAGCGATCCGATCCCGTGGCCCACGACGTGGGCATACCGGATGTCGAGGCCGTCCAGAATCCCCGCCGCGTCCTCTGCCAGGAGCTTGAGCGCATACGACTCGACTCCGCGCGGCCGCGCGCCGACGCTGTACCCGCGTTGCCGCGGCGCGATGGTCCGTAGCCCCGCCTCGTGCAATCGCACCCGCGTCGCATCGAAACACACCTCGGTTTGCGGAAACCCGTGCAGCAGAAGGACCGGGAGGCCGTCGTCGGGCCCCCCGATCGAGACGTCGAAGGTGAGGGACCCCACACTCAAGGACTCGGTCGGCACAGCAGTCAACCGTAGCGTTTGGTGATGGTGAGGGTCGGCGTCATCAGCGAATCCACAGCGAAGAGGGCGAAAAGGGCATCGACGTCGCAGTGCCGCTCGAGTGCGTCGGCGACGGCATCGGCCTGGGCCAGCCGCGCGCCCTGGTACGCCACCGCAGGGCCCGGATCGAGGCCGGGCGCGATCCGGGCCAGGAATGCGCGCCGGAACGCATCGTCGGCCAGCAGACCGTGCCAATGGGTGCCCACCACGGCCCCCCGTACCGCGCCCTCGGGTCCGTCCGGCCCCACGAGCAGTGCGGCCTCCGTGGACCGTGCCACTCGGCCGTGGTGGATCTCGTAGCCAGACGCGGGCACGTCCGCCAGATCGCCGGTGCCGTGGCCGACGACGTTCCGGACCACCTTGTCGCGCTCGAACTCCACGTCCAGGTCGAGCACCCCCAGGCCGGGCACGGGTGCCAACGGCCGGGGTGCCACCGCCCGGGACGCGCAGTGTTCGATCCCCGACGGGTCGGCGATCACCCGCCCCAGCATCTGGTACCCCCCGCACACGGCGAACACCGCACCCCCGCGATCGACACGCGCGACTATCGCCTCGGCGAGCCCCTCGTCACGCAGCCACTGCAGATCCGACACGGTCGCCTTGGTCCCCGGCAACACCACCAGGTCGGCGGCGGCCACATCCGCTGCCCGCGTCGTCCACCGGACCGTGACCGCCGGCTCGCACGCCAGCGCCTCGACGTCCGTCGTATTGGACACACGGGGCAGCGCGATCGCTGCGACCTCGAGACAGGGCGAGCGGATCGCACCCGGTCCGACGACGGGCGACGCGAGGGCGGCCAGCGAGTCCTCGGCGTCGAGCCAACAGCCCGGCAGGTAGGGCAGCACGCCCATCGTGGGGCGGCCGGTGATCTCGCGCAGCTGCTCGAGGCCGGGCCGCAGCAACGACACGTCGCCGCGGAACTTGTTGATCAGGAAGCCGTGGATCAACGCCTGATCAGCCGGTTCGAGCACGGCGACGGTACCCGCCAGGTGGGCCAGCACTCCCCCGCGATCGATGTCGCCCACCACGATCGTCGGGAGGGACGCCGCCCGCGCAAGACCCATGTTCGCGATATCGGTAGCGCGCAGGTTGATCTCGGCGGGGCTGCCGGCGCCCTCGCACACCACTACGTCGAACTCGGCCCGCAGCGCCGCCAGCGATGCGGTCACCTCATCCAGCAGCCACGCGCGCCGTGCGACGTAGTCCCGCGCGCCGACCGACCCCACGGCCCGCCCATGCAGCACCAGCTGCGACGTGCGGTCCGAACCCGGCTTGAGCAGAACGGGATTGAATCGGACCGACGGTGCCAAGCCGCACGCCATGGCCTGCGTCGCCTGCGCGCGCCCGATCTCCCCCGACGATCCGTCCGCCTCGACTGTGGCGACCGAGTTGTTGGACATGTTCTGCGCCTTGAACGGCGCCACCCGCACCCCGCGGCGCGCGAGCAATCGGCACAGGCCCGCCGTCACTGTCGACTTGCCTGCATCCGATGTCGCTCCGGCGACCAGCGGCGCGCCGCGTGGACCCGAGGCGGGCACGGCGTCAGGCCTGTGTGGGCAGCGTCAGGATATCGGCGCCGTCCTCGGTGACGACCAGCGTGTGTTCGAACTGCGCGGTCCACTTCTTGTCGCCCGTGGCGACCGTCCAACCGTCGTCCCAGATCTCGTACGGCAGACCGCCGAGGTTGATCATCGGCTCGATGGTGAAGACCATGCCCGGCTCGAGTACGGTGTCGATGTTCGGCTGGTCGTAGTGCAGCACCACGAGGCCGTTGTGGAACGTCTCGCCGATGCCGTGGCCGGTGAAGTCCCGCACGACGGTGTAGCCGAACCGCTTGGCGTACGACTCGATCACGCGGCCGACCACGTTGAGTTCGCGCCCCGGCTTGACCGCTCTGATGGCCCGCAGCATCGCCTCCTCCGTGCGCTCCACCAGCAGTCGGTGTTCAGTACTGACATCGCCCGCGAGAAACGTCGCGTTGGTGTCACCGTGCACTCCGTCGATGTATGCCGTGACGTCGATGTTGACGATGTCGCCGTCCATGATCACCGTGCTGTCCGGGATGCCGTGGCAGATGATCTCGTTGAGCGACGTGCAGCAGGACTTGGGAAAGCCCTTGTAGCCCAACGTCGACGGGTAGGCCCCGTGCTCGATCATGTACCGGTGCGCCACTCGGTCGAGGTGATCGGTGGTCACCCCTGGGGCCACCTCCGCCCCGGCGGCGGCCAGCGCGTCGGCCGCGATCCGGGACGCCAGCCGCATCTTCTCGATCGTCTCCGGGGTCTGCACCCAGGGCTCGTCACCCTCGCGCGCGGTCGGCTTCCACACGTACTCGGGACGCTCGATCCGCTCCGGAACGGCGAGAACGGGCGAGACGATGCCGGGGGCGAGCGCAGCGCGAGTCATGCGCTCCACACTAGCGAGGGGGTCCGACGGTCGATCAGCTCGACGGCGTGGACGCGACCGGCGCGTCGTATTGATCGAAGAAGGCCTTGGTCACCGCTACCGCGTTGTCGGAGCTGCCGCCGAGAACGATCAGCGTGGCGAACGCGAGGTCGCCTCGGTAGCCGACGAACCACGCGTGCGAACCGCCGTCGACCTCGGCTTCACCGGTCTTGCCGTACACGTCCCCGGCCACGCCTTTGATCAGTTCGGCGGTGCCCTCGACGACCACGTCGCGCATCATGGCCCGCATGCCGTCGATCGCGGTCTGCGGGATCGGCGCGCGATCGCCGGTGACCGTCGTCGGGTACCCCAACATCAGCCGCGGGATCACCGGACCCCCATGGGCGACCGTCGCCGCAGCCAGGGCCATCGCGAACGGGCTCACCAGGACCCGGCCCTGCCCGAAGCTGTCCTCCACCTCGAGCGTCGGGTCGGTGGCGACCGGATAGTCGCCGCCGGCCACGGTCAGTCCCTGGATCGTGTAGTCGAGCCCGATCCCCAGGCTCGCGGCGGTCTTGCGAAGCTGGTCCGGCGGCAGTTTGGAGCCGAGATAGGCGAACGCGGTGTTGCACGATGCGGCGAATGCGCGCTCCATGCTCACGTCGCCGAGCGAGAACTCGTCGTAGTTGGGGATCACGCGGTCACCGAGCGTGATGGTGCCCGGACACGGCACCGTCGTCGACGGCGTGGCGATGCCGGTCTCCATCGCGGCGGTCCCGGTGATGATCTTGCCCGTCGAGCCGGGCGGGTACAGGCCCGATGTGGCGAGCGATCCCATCTTGTCCGCCAGCGGGTTCTGGGCGACGGCGAGGACGTCGCCGGTGGACGGCTGGATCACGACCATCATGGTCTGCCGGTCGGTGCGCGTGTCCACCGCGGCCTGGGCGGCCGCCTGCGCGCTCGGCGAAATGCTGACGAACACCGACGGCTTGGGCTTGGGCTGGGTCTGGGTGAGGACCCCGACCTCTGCGCCGGTGTCGGCCTGTGCGACCACCTCCCAGCCCTCTACACCGTCCAGCTGGCCCTGGACGTTCTGCTTGATCGACGACATCAGGGCCGGCGCGAAGGTGCGGTCGGTGGGGACCATGTCAGCCTGCTGCGACTCGGTGACCCCCGGCAGCGTGGTCACCACCCCGGGCAGCCGCTCCAGGTCCACCTGGTTGACCGTGGCCACGACGTACGGCGCATCGAGTGATGTCGCCTGTTCGGTGATGGCCACGGGGTCGAGGCCGGGCACGATGGGGGCCAACGCCTGGGTGAGTTGCGTTGCCACCTCGAGCACTGTGGTCGGGGCGCTGATCTGTGTCGGATCCAGCGCGATCCGGGTGACCACACCGGGCACGAGGATCGAACCGCCCGAGGCCGAGTTGACCGAGGCCCGCGTCGCGGGCAATGCCCGCAACACCATCGTCTGGTTGGCCCCCAGGGCCGGGTTGAGCGCGGTGGGATCCCAGTGCAGTTGCCACACACCGTCGTTGAGGACCATGCCGAACGTGCCGCGGTAGTCCCAGGTCCGGTCCTTCGGCAGCTTCCACACGTACTCGTAGTCGACGGTGCTGGTGGCGCCGGACGTGCGGACCTGCCCCACCTTGACGGACACGCCGGTGGCCTGCAGTCCCGCCAACGCCGCGGTGATCGCCGGGCCGGCCGCCGACGGGGCGTCGGTCATCCCCGCGGCTTCGTCGACAGTGTGACTGGTGATCGCGTGCTCGAGGGCCTGTCCGAACCGCACCGCCAGTGGGCCGGGACCATTGCTCGTATCGGTGCCGCACGCGGTCGCGCAGATCGCCAACACACCGACCACCATTGCGCTCACCGCCGTCCGCACCCTGCTCACGGGGCGATAGTAGGTTTGCGCCGGCGGGTAGCGGTGGCGGCGCGCGGGGGTGTGACCAGTGGGTCTCGTGTGATGTTCGACCCGGGCGAGCGCAGCGACGGGGGGGGTCGACACGGGCGAGCGCAGCGATGGGGGGTCGACCTGAGCTCAGGTGACCGACAATCCACCGTCGACGCACAGGTTCTGGCCCGTCACGAAACGTGAGCCGGCGCCGGCCAGAAACACGGCCACTGCGGCGAAGTCGTCGGGGGTGCCCAGTGTTCCGGTGTGCGCGCGGGACCGGAAGTAGTCCGCCCGGGCGGGGTCGTCGACCACCGCGGTGGTCATCGGGGTCGCGACCAGACCGGGCGTGATCGAGTTGACGCACACCCCGTGCGGAGCCCACGCCTCGGACTGGGAACGAGTCAATCCGGCGACAGCGGCCTTGGCGACCCCGTACGCGCCGCTGTTGCCGAACGCTCGGTGCGCCTGAGTGGACGCGACGTTGATGATCCGGCCCCAACCGCGCGCGGCCATGCGCGGTCCGTAGTGCTGGCCGAGGGCGAACACGGCGTCCAGGTTCACCGCAAGGATGTCGCGCCACAGCCCCTCGTCGATGGCATCGAGCGGCGGCCGCGGGTTGGTGCCGGCGCAGTTGACCAGTATGTCGAGAGCGTCGACCCGCGCATCCACGAGACCTGCCAGTCGCTCCGCGGCGCCGATCCCATCGGCCAGGTCGACGGAGATCCCGTCCGGCCCCAGCCGGTCGCGGTCGCGCCCTGCTCGGATCACGTCGGCACCGGCGCCGGCCAGCGCATCGGCGACCGCCGCTCCGATGCCGGAGCTGGCGCCGGTCACCAGTGCCGTGCGGCCGCTGAGGTCGAACAGTGCTTCTACCGCGCTCTTCACGAGACGACCCCGATGCCCGCCGCGACGGCCGTCGACCAGCAGCACACCGCAACCAGCGCACCGGCGAGCTCGACGAGGATCGCCGCACCGGCGGCACGGATCGCGGCGATCGCACCCAGCCATCCGCCGCGGACGTCGCGGCGCCGCACCGTCTCGGCCGCGAACGTGCCGAGCACGAAGCCGAGCGGCAGACCCACCACCGGAACCACGAA
>CAJCHX010000276.1 GCA_903970215.1 Acidobacteriaceae bacterium | reverse complement strand
CGACGCTCTTCCGATCTAGCTTCCCCAACTCGGTGCTACGGTCCACAGAGAGCCACTATACAGCGCCGTATGGGAAAATTTCGGATGAAAGAATACCCGTGGAGCCGTCGCACACCTCCCGCCGCCGCCGCGACACCGTCGAAATCGCTCTCGTGGTCCCCCTCAGCGGTCCCGCCGGCATGTTCGGCCCCTCGTGTGAGGCCTGCGGACAACTGGCGGTCGACGACCTGAACGCGGCCGGCGGGATCCTCGGCCGGCGGGTGCGGCTGCACCCCGTCGACGCGGGCGCAGAGCTACCCCGGCTCGCCGCTCGAATCGACCACATGGTGTCCACCGGCCGCATCGACGGAGTGGTCGGATGGCACCTGTCGAACGCGCGCCGGGCTCTCACCCCGGTCACCGCTGGGCGCGTGCCGTACGTGTACACGACGTTCTACGAGGGCGGCGAGCAGTCCGACGGCGTCTACATGGTGGGCGAGACACCGGAACAACAACTCTTCCCTGCGATCCGGTGGCTGCGCGACGAATTGGGGCTGACCCGGTGGTTCATCGTGGGGAACGACTACGTGTGGCCACGCGAGACCGCGCGCGCAGTGCGCGACTGCGCCGCGGACTGCGGAATCGACGTGGCAGGCGAGGCGTTCCTGCCACTCGGCGGGCGGGACTTCGGTGCCGCGATCGAGGCGATCCGCGGGTCCTCTGCGCGTGGCGTGCTGTTACTGCTGGTGGGGGCGGACTGCGCCGCGTTCAACGTGGCATTCGCCGAGGCCGGACTGGACGAGTCCCGCATCCGCCTGTCGATGATGGTCGGGGAGGACGTGCTCTACGCGGGCGGCGCGGCCAGCGCACGGGGCCTCTACACCGCCAGCGGATACTTCGAGCAACTCGTATCCGAGGAGAGCATGTCGTTCGGGGTGCGGTACGCCGACGCGCTCGGGGTCACCGCCCCGGCGCTGACCAACATAGGCGAGTCTTGTTATGAGGGCCTGCTGCTGTTCGCCTCGCTCGTCGAGGCCGCCCGCAGCCTCGACGTGCGGGCCATCGAGCGCACCGCGGGCCGGGTGAGTTACAACGGGCCGCGCGGTGCGGTCCACGTTCAGGGGACACACACCACGCAACCCGTCTACCTCGCCAGCGCTGAGGAACTCGACTTCGTCATCCGCACCGAACTGTCGCCCTGAGGCGCGTCACGTCATTCCGCCGGGGCGGTCTCGCGCAGCCCCAGTTTCACGGCGCTCACGGTGTCGCGGTACGCGGCCGACTGGCACTCTTCGTGGCACGACTTGGTCAACGTGCAGGTGAGCGACGAGATCGGACCGCCGTGGAAGGGGCAGTCGTGCACCATGTCCGGCAACTCGTACCGATTGCCGTCCACCACGTCGAGCAGCGTCTGGCCCGCCCACAGTGGCTCCTTCTCGATCTCCTCGCGCAGCGGGTTCGGCCGCGCCAGGTAGTACTTGCCCTTCGTCACGATCGCGATGATCGGCGTGAGGACCACCGCGATGCCGAGCGCCAGGTAGGGAGACCACGCCTGCAACATCGGACCGAACGCGCCGAAGTAGGCGATGACCGATGCGACGGACCCGGCGAGCATCGACAGGAAGCCGACCGGATTGATCGGGTACAGGTACGCCCGCTTGAACTCGATGTAGGGCGGGCTGATCTTCAAGATCCCCTTGTTGATCACCAGGTCGGCCACGATGGCCCCGACCCAGGCGATGGCCACGTTGGAGTAGAACCCGAGGATCGTGTTGAGCACGGCGAACATGTTGCCGAGCATGAGGGCGAGGGCGATCGCGATGTGCAGGCCCAACCAGACCACGCGCCCCGGATGGACGTGCAGGACCCGGCTGAAGAAGTTCGACCACGACAGCGAACCGGAGTACGCGTTGGTCACGTTGATCTTCACCTGGGAGAGCAACACCATGATCGTGGCCACCGTGAGTGCGGCCGCGTGACTGTGCAGAACGGAGCCGTAGCCGCCGAGGAATTGTTCGATCGGCTCGGTGGCCCGAGTGAACCCGACCTGGCCGGCCACGTAGAAAGCCAGGAACGCGCCACAGAGCTGCTTGGCCGCGCCCAGGATCACCCAGCCCGGCCCCGCTGCGAGGACCGCACCCCACCAGCGCAGCGGCGAGGTCTCCGACTTCTCCGGCATGAACCGCAGGTAGTCCACCTGCTCCCCGATCTGGGCGATCAGCGACAGCGCGACGCCTGCCCCGGAGCCCACCGCGATGGCGCTCACGCGGGCGGTCCCGCCGCTTCCGGACCACGACATGAACCTGTCGAACGCCCCGGGATCGGTCGACGCGATCATGACCAGCGGCGTCGCGAACAGGATCAACCACAGCGGCTGCGTCCACACCTGGAACCTGGCCAGCGCCGACATCCCGAACAGGACGAGCGGGATGATGATCAGCGACCCGATGATGTACCCCAGCGGTAGCGGAATGTGGAACGTCAGCTTCATCGCCTGCGCCATGATCGAGCCCTCGAGCGCGAAGAAGATGAAGCAGAAGCTGGCGTAGATCAGGCTGGTGAGGGTGGACCCGAAGTAGCCGAAGCCCGCGCCGCGCGTCAGCAGATCCATGTCCAGGTTGTACTTGGCGGCGTAGTAGGCGATCGGGATGCCGGTGAGGAAGATCGTCACCGCGGCGACCAGGATCGCGATCACCGCGCTGGCGGCGCCGTGACTCACCGCGATGGAGGCACCGATCGAGTAGTCGGCGAGATAGGCGATACCGCCCAGTGCGGCGACTGCACACGCCATCGGGCTCCAACGGCGAAACGCCTTGGGCGCGTATCGCAACGAATAGTCCTCGATGTTGTCGCGGGCAGCCCAGTCCTGGAAGCGGGCCCACCTGCGGTCGGCGGTTGCCGGTGAATCAGCACTCATGATTGCGACCTCGTTAGCTCGGGCTGATGTGGCCGCGCCCCGGCTGCGGACGCGGTGCTTCGGACTCTAGGCGAGTTACTTCCGAACGGAGATATTCCGAACGGGGATTTAACCCAACAGAGATATCTCGCCTCCCGGGAAACCGCAATTTGACACGAACGACACTTCACCCGCCCCATACGGCCCTATATTGCAGTCATCCGAAATACCTCCATCTGAAACCTATGAGGTGTGCTCATGCCTACATACCTGTTCCGGTGCACGCGGTGCGGCGTCTTCGAGCGGGCCTATTCGATGGCCGACGTGCCGGCGCGCTCGCCCTGTCCGGCGTGCGCGGGGACCGGCCTACGGCGGCCGACCTCCCCCGCGTTGGTCGCACCGGGATCGGCCGCCACCCGGCTGATCGACGCGACCGAGCGATCCGCACACGAGCCGGACGTGGTGAGCGCACCGCCACCGCGGACGACCGGCGCCGGTCCGCACGGCCATCGCACCGTCACTCGAAACCCCTTGCACCACAAGCTTCCCCGCCCCTGAACACGAAAGGCCCACCGCGATGCC
>CAJCHX010000275.1 GCA_903970215.1 Acidobacteriaceae bacterium | reverse complement strand
CTCGAAGCGCTCCGGGCGATCGGAGCACGGCACACGATCACGGGCATCGTCCACCTGGCCGGGTACCCGGCGCCACGAGGCTCCAACGGTGGTATCGATGCGACCCAGGGCCTGCTCGACGGCCTGCTCAACGTCGTGCGGGTAGCTCAGGAGTGGGGCGTGGCGCGCATCGGCCTGGCGAGCACAATCGGCATCTACGCCGGGCTGGCTCACGAGGGTCCGCTCACCGAGGACCTGCCGGTCCGCCTCGACGCCCCACACCCGATCCCCCGCTCGAAGAAGATCGGCGAACTACTCGGGGAACAACTCGCCGAGGCCACCGGCGTCGAGATCGTCAACCTCCGCATCTCGGGCACCTGGGGCCCCACCGGGCACGACGACCCGTTCTTCGCCGCACCCGCACTGATCCACGCCGCCGCCACCCGGCAACCGCTCGACCTGTCCGGGCTGCTTGTCCCTGTCCATCTCCACGACGGTCTGGACCTCTGCTACGTCAAAGACACCGGACGCGCCATCGCGCTACTCCAGCTGGCAGAGACGCTGAACCACCGCACCTACAACGTCGCGAGCGGACGGGTGACCACGAATGCCGACATCATCACCGCCATCCACGACATCGACCCCACCGTCACGCTCGAACTCCCCGACGGCCCGGACCGACCAGGCAACCCCCTCGACATCACAAGACTGCACCAGGACACCGGCTACACCCCCGAACACGACACCGCCCGCGCAGCGGCCGACTACATCGCCTGGCTCCGCGCAGGCCACGAGAGCTGATCCAGCAGACCTGGGACCGCAACTACCGAGTCGCTGTCATCGCCGAGCTACCACCTCATCTCGCGAGGACGAGTAACGCTCGCTGCGCGGGCCACTCGTCGTGCATCACCACGTGATCAGGAAAGTGAACGACCGCGTACACAGTCGGGTGCTTGACTCGCGGCATGAGCACCGAGATCAGGGCGATCACGCCAGACGAGGCAGCGGACTACCTGCGGGTGCTGCCCTTCGCGAATGGCCTTCCCTCCTGGGAACCGAGCCCTGCCGCCTGGTACGGCGGTCCAGAGCCGTGGCCCGCGCCTCCTCCGCCCGCGTCCGCGGCTCAGCTCGCGTCCTACGCGGAGGAGGTGATGGCCGACGGAGTCCATCCCGTCGCCGCGTTCGTCGACGGCCGCCTTGTCGGCGCTTCCGCCATGATCGAGTTCGAGGTCACCGTCCCCGGTGAGATCGGGGTCCCGATGGGCGGTGTCACCAGCACGGCTGTCATCGCAACCCACCGGCGGCGAGGACTGTTGCGGTCGATGATGCGGCACATGGTCGACGGGGCGCGTGAGCGCGGCGAGAGCCTGGCGATGCTCAGCGCCAGCGAGGGATCGATCTACGGGCGCTTCGGGTTCTCCCCCGCCACGACGCGGGTGCGATGGGAGATCGACCGCGGACAGGCCGGATTCGCACCGGCACCGGCACCGGCCGGCGAGCTCGAACTGGTCGATGCAGCAGCCGCTCGCTCCGCCTGGCCCGCCGTCCACGATGCCGTCCGACGGCGATCGGTCGGTGAGCTGTCAGCACGACCCGGCCAGTGGGACGGGCTCTCTGACAACTCCCTGGGCTCTGACGGACCAATGCGCTACGTCCTCCACCGAGGTGACGACGGCGAGGTCGACGGAGTGGCGAACTATCGGCTGCCGTGGGGTCGCACGGCCGGCGACGCCGGCACCGTGGTGGTCGATGCGCTGCAGGCCACCACTCCGGATGCCTACCGAGCGCTGTGGCAGTTGCTGCTCGATGTCGATCTCACGCGTCGCGTCGTCGCCGCAGGCGGCCCCCAGGACGAGCCGCTGCGCTGGATGCTGAGCAACCCGAGAGCCTTGCGCATCACCCGTCAGTCGGACAACCTCTGGCTGCGGCTGCTCGACCTGCCGGTCGCTCTCGCGCAGCGTCGCTACGAGGTCCAGGACGTCCTCACCCTGAGGGTGGTCGACGACCCGATGTGCCCGGACAACGAGGGAACATGGCGACTCGATGCCACAACGAGCGAGGCGTCCTGCACGCGCGTAGACAGCGAGCCGGACCTGGCCATCGATATCCACGCCTTGGCCACGCTCTACCTCGGCGGTGGATCGGCGCAACTCCTGGCATTCGCGGGCCGGATCGAACCGAACCGTGACGACGCGGTCGGACGCCTGAGCAGGCTGTTCCGCATCGATCCCGAGCCCTTCAACTCCTTCGGCTTCTGAGCACGGCGAATCATCGGACGTGAGCGCCCGCGCCCGAACGACGAAGCCGCGGCCACACTGGCCGGGCCGCTCTTCCTACTCGCGGTGCCAGGCCACGTTGATCACGTGACCATCGGGGCTCCGAACGAAGAACCGCCGAATGCCCCACGCTTCATCGGTGATCGGATGCACGATCTCGTACCCGCGTCGTTGCGCCTCCGCGTACGCCGCGTCGACGTCGTCGACCTTGATGGTCATGACGGAGTCCTCCGGCGCGGTCGCGTCGCGGGTCACGACCTGGACGCACGCGCCGGAATCCGGGGAGGTGAACCGGGCCACCCAGCCCTGGTTCATCCCGTCCTCGCTGAGTCCCAGGAACGCGAAGAACTCTCTCGCCCGTTCGACGTCGTCGGTGA
>CAJCHX010000274.1 GCA_903970215.1 Acidobacteriaceae bacterium | reverse complement strand
GCCGTACGCCTGTAGGACGCTCGGGCCGTGGTAGAGCGACGTCAGGAGCTGGTCCCATTGCGCCGCGGTGCTGCCCAAGAGCGGGTTGATGTTCGCGAGGATCGACGATACGTCGCCCACGAAGCCTGCGGGGTCGCTGAGCAGGGTGGACATGTCGGTCAGCGCAGCATTCGCGTTGGTCGACACGCCCGGGGTCATCTGCCGGTCCAGGATCGCGGTGAGCTTCGCGATGTCTCCGGACGCCCCACCGCGAGTGATCGAGTCGACCAGCGTCGTCGCGGCCTCGGTGGTCTGCGTGATCGACCGGGGCGTCGCGCTGTTCGCCAGCGCGATGCACGAACCACCGGTGAGCGTGGGGCCGGAGCCGTAGTTGCCCACCAGCTCGAGCGAGCGGTCGGCCAGGATGCTGGTGGAACGGGTCACCGCCTTCACGGACGCGGGGAGGGTGCGGTCGTGGACGGCGAACGCCACGCGCACCGAGGCGCCCTGCGGAGTGACCGACGTGACGCGGCCGATCGGTACGCCCATCTGCGTCACGTCGTTGCCCGGGTACAGGCCGATCGCGTCCGGCATGATCGCGCACAGGTCACGGTCGGCCGAACCGGATCCGAGCACACCGCAGCCGCCGACGGCGGTCACGGCGAGCGACGCGGCGACGACGGTCCCGAGCGCGCGGGCTGCCCGTGCGGGGCGCGTGCGGTGGGCGGTCATCAGCACGTCACCCCCGCTGACGGGAAGCACATATCGGTCGCGAGTACCTGGTCGGCACCCGCCGGGCGGCCGGTGCGGTCGAGCATCTTCTGCAATGTGTCCACCAGGCCGTGGAACTGCCCGATCAGCCCCGGGAACGTGAGGTTCATCTTCGCCATGTCCGCCTCGAGCTGCTTGACCGCCGTGTAGATCTGGTCGCGGTGCTTGTCGTAGAACGACGTGATGGTCGAGACGCGACCGAACAGGACCCCGAGCCCCCGGTAGGCATTGGCGAATCCCACGTGCGTCTCGTCGAGCACGGTGACCGCGATCGATGCCTTACGCAGCATCTCGAACAGCAGCACGCGGCTGTGCTCGAAGCTCTCCGAGTAGTCGGCCGCCACTTTGGCGATCTGCCCCACCATCTGGCGTTGCTCGGTGAGTTGGCCCACCAACGAGTCGACGCCCTTCGCCAGGGTGATCAGGCTGTCCGGGTTCGAGCCGAGTCCGCCCTGCAGCTGCGCGAGCGAATCCGACAGTTGGTCCTGGTCGAGTGGCTCGATCTTGGTGGGTACCTGCTGCAACATGTCCGAGATCGTGTACGGCAGGCTGACCCGATCGACGGGGATCACCGCGTTGCCCAGCGGGTCACCGCCGGCGGAACTCAGCGACACGTAGAACCCGCCCGCCACCGTGAGCATTCGCACGGCGGCAGACGTGCGGTCGCCGAGGTACACACCGTCGTCGATCTTCAGCGTGACCCGTACGTCCTGCGCCTCCAGCGCAACCTTGTGCACGGTGCCGATCGGCACGCCCGCCGCGCGCACCTCGTTCCCCGGCTGGATCAGCGCCGCGTCGGTGGTCAGGATGACCACGTCGCGCTGCCCGAGCGGCCGGATATACAGACCGGCCAGCACCAATCCGATCACCACCGCCACAGCGACCGCGATCAATCCGATCAACGTCGTCCGATCCACGATCCGCCGGTAGTGGCCTCCCCATACGGTCATCGCGCACACACCACCACGTTCGCGCCGGCGAAGAACACCTTCGTCGAAGCCGGGAGCGGCGCCGGACCGTGGGAGCACGACGCCGGAGACGGTGACCCGACCAGCGCCGCCAGCGCCGAGAACACGCCCGGCAGGCGGCGGAGCGCGGCGGCGGCCGAGGCCGGGTCCTTGACCAGCGCCAAGAACTCCGCGTCGAGGTCCATGTTCGGAGCCAACCCGAAATCCGCGAGGAGCCGGTTGGTCGCATCGACGTATCCGGGCCCGTACTGCGCGGTGAGCCGGAAGTTGTTCAGGCTGGCCAGGGTCTTGTCGAGCAATAGGTTGAAGTTGGTGATGAACTCGACCACCTGGGGGTTGTAGTCGTTCATCGTCTTCGCCACGCTCGCGACGTTGTCGATCAGGGTGGAGATCACCAGCTGGCGGTTCTGCAGGTTGGCGGTCACGCCGTCGATGTCGCGGAACATGTCGTCGGCGCCCACGCCGCCGCCCTGGAGCAACGACACCAGGTTCCGGGTGAGCTGGTTGACGTCCTGCGGGTTGAGCGTGTTGAGCACGGGACCGAGGCCGTTGAACAGTGATGTGATGTCGAACGACGGCGTGGTCATCGACATCGGCACATGTGTGACCGGAGTACCGACCGCGCCGGTGGTGGGCTCGATCTCGATGAACCGCTCACCGGTGAGGTTCTGGTACTTGATCGCCAGCTTGGTAGCGGACGTGACGGGATGGCTGGTGCCCACCGTGAAGCCCACGTCGGCCTCGTCACCATCACCGGCACGCTTGACCTCGACCGACGTCACCTTGCCCACGAGGACACCGCGCAACCGCACATCGCTGCCCGAGTGCAGACCGGACGCGTCGGAGAAGCTCGCGGTGTACGACCTACTGGGCCCGGACGCCGGATTGTGCAGCGCCGCCAGCACTCCGAAGGTGATCACCAATGCACCCACCACCGCGAACGCGAGGATGATCGTCGACTTGATCTGGACCCGGCGCATCGCGCTACCTCCCCGCCTGCTGCGCGGCAGCGATCGGGCCCAGTACGGACGCCGTCACGGGCAGCCGGTCGACGATCATCCTGATGTTCAGCGCCTTCCCACCACGCGCCGCGAAGGCCGCGTCGAGATGATCGATCAACGGAAGCACCTGACGCGAGATGCTCACGGTGCCGAGCACGGTGGTCGCCGTATCGGTGACGGTGCGGATGATCAGCGTCCCCGGCGTGAAGTCGTCCTTATGGGAACTGAGCATCGCGCCCAACGGACCGAAGAAGCCGCTCCCCAGCAGCTGGGTCGTCTTGTCGATGGGGGTGAAGTGGTAGACCGTGTCGGCTGACAACGGGATGTGGAGGAGCTCGACCATCGACCCGTACGCGGCGTTCGCCATCCCGGGCAGGCCGTCGACCGTGCGGCGGACCAACGCGATCTGCGGACCGATCGGCATCTTCTGGGTGAGCGCCACCTGTTGCTCGACGTTGAATCCCAGCTCGAGCAGCGGGGTCAACGCCTGCGTATACGCGGTGGCCTTGCGGGTCACGTCCACGAGACGCTGGTTGATGATGCCGTTCACCAGGACCGAGCTGTTGTTCAACAAGTCGGAGATGGTGTCGGTGGTCTGATCCGGACTGAGGACCTGTCCCGCACGCACCGGGTCGCCACCCGCACCGGGCAGGATGGCGACCTCGGTGACGCCGAAGTAGTTGCCCGGCTGGTACCGGATGGTGAACGTGTCGGTCAGCCCGGCGATATCGGCTCGGTCGAGTCCAAGATCGACCATCACTCGCCCGGCACCGTCGGCGGCGACCGAGCGCACGGTACCCACCGTCACCCCGTGCATCGTCACGAGCGTGCCGGCCTGCACGCCCGCGCCGATGTCCGGCGCGTCGATGGTCAGCGGCAACCGGCCTCCGTCGGGGTTGCGCCCCGACAGGCCGACCAGGACGAGCGCCACGACGACCAGCGCGGCCAGCGCGGACACACCGACGGTGACGTAGACCTGGCGCTGCCGCTGCGGAGTTCCGATCAGGAGGTTCGACACGGCTACCCCACGAACCTGATCGTGGGCGTGATGCCCCACATCATGACGGTGAGGATGAAGTCGAGCGTGAGGACGGTCACCAGGCTCGCGCGGACCGCACGGCCGCAGGCTAGACCCACACCCTCGGGGCCGCCCGCGGCATAGAACCCGTAGTAGCAGTGGATCAGTGTGACCGCGGCGCAGAACACCACGACCTTGACCGTCGACAATGCGATGTCACCCGGGTCGAGGAACTGATCGAAATAGTGGTTGTAGGTGCCCGGCGGCTGCGAGTGGAAGACCGTCACGATCAGCCGGCAGGTGATGAAGCTGACCAGCATGGTGACCAGATACGACGGGATGACGCACAGCATCCCGGCGATCAGGCGTGTGCCCACCACGTAGGGCACCGGGCGGATGCCGAGCGACTCGATGGCATCGATCTCCTCCGCGATCCGCATCGAACCGATCTGAGCAGTCATCCGGCACCCGGCCTGCGCCGCGAAACCGATGCCCGCGGAGATCGGGATCATCTCGCGGATGTTGGCCAGGCCGCCGACCACGCCGGTCAGTGGGCCGAACCCGATCAGGTCGAGGCCCGCGTACGCCTCGATGGCGACGGCGGCGCCGCCCGCGGCACCGAGCACCAGCATCATCACGACGACGCCGCCATCGACGATCACCGAGCCACTACCCCAAGCGAGACCGTTGAGCACGCGCATCGTCTCCGGGCGGTACCGGCGCAACGTCACGGGCAGCAGATAGAAGGCCTGCCAGACGAAGACGAGGGCCTCGCCGAGGTGCGCGAGAGCGCGGACGGGGACGCCCGGCTGGCTCGGCGGGCGCAGCGACCCCGCGCGGATCGCGGCCGCATCGGCGATCGCGGCCGCATCGTCGGGCCCGTGTCCGATGGGGCCCGGGTCCGGCCCAGGTCCGATGGCG
>CAJCHX010000273.1 GCA_903970215.1 Acidobacteriaceae bacterium | reverse complement strand
GCCAGGGGGATCCCCTGATTCGTAGTGCCGAGGTCGCCGCGCAACAACCGCCCCGACCACGCCGCTCCCTGGATCAGCCACGCCCGGTCGACACCCAGCCGGTGGGCCGTCTCGGCGGCGTCCGCAGCGCTGACGTCCCGGCCGACCACCTCGCCCACCCCGTCCCCGGGCAGCGCAGTGAGCAACCAGAAGGTCAGCACGAGTACGACCGCCAGCGTGGCCGCTCGGAGCGCCAGCACCCGAACCACAGCGGGGATCACGACGAGAGCCAGACCTTCTCCAACTGCACGCGCCCGTAGCCCGGAATGGTCGGCACGCCGTGCACCGTCGAGCTGGTCACGTCGACGCTGTCCGAGAGGCCCCACGAGACATACGGCCCTCGTTCGAACTCGATCCGCTGCAGCGTCCGTGACGCGGCGTCCTGCTGCGGGCCGACGCCGTGCGCGAGCAGTTCGCCGAACGCGCGGTCGTACTCCGCGTCGTTGAACGCGGTCTCGTCGTTCGACGACGTCGAGGCCAGGATCTTGCCCGCGTAGAACACCACCGAATCGTTGGTGCCCCAACCCACCGTCATCAGCTGCGCCTGCGGAGACTTCCAGTACTTGTCGTAGAACACCGACGGCTCCTGCTCATCGACGTCGATCTGTAACCCGATGTCTCGCAACTGGGTTGCGAGCAACCGTGCACCGGCGACCTCCCCGAAGGCCTCGTTCTTGGTGTAGAGGGTGTAGCGCTTGCCGGTGTCGAACCGGGCGTCGGCGAGCAGTCGCTTGGCACCGTCGACGTCCCGCGTCCGCACGAGCGAGGAGTCCAGCTGGGGATCGTGGATGCCGAGGACATCGTTCGCGACGCCACCCCAGCCCGAATAGACCTGCGCGACCATGGATCTCCGGTCGACCCCCTTCGCGACGGCCTGCCGGACCCGCGGGTCCGCGAACGGGCCGTCCGCACTGCGCATGGCGAGCATCACGTTCATGTCCGACGGCCGGCGCACGACCGCGAGATCGCCGCGGCCCGTCGCTGCCCGGCCTGCGAGCGGACCGACTGCGGACGCCAGGTCGATCTGACCGGAGGTGACCGCGTTGGCGAGCGCCTGCGTGTCGTCGAACCGAGTCACCTCGACGGCGTCGACGTACGGCCTGCCGCCATACCACTTCTCGTTCGCGCGCAGGCGCGCGTTGCCATCGGTGTAGGAGTCGAGGATGAACGGCCCCGTGCCCGGCGAGTTCGTGACCAGACCCGGTGAGCCCTCCTTCATCACGAAGGTCATGAACCGAAGCAGCAGGGGCAGTTGACTGTTGGGAGTCGACGAGATCAGCTGGACCGCGTCGCTGCCGGCCACCTTGATGTCGTCGGGCGCGACCGGCACCTTCCAATCGCCACCGGGCTTGCCGCGCAGCCGCTTCAGCGAATACACCACATCGGCAGGACGCACCGGCGAGCCGTCGGAGAACACGGCACCGTCGGCGAGGGTGAACGTCCATTCGCGCTGCGTCGGGTCGGCCGACCACGACTTCGCGAGCCGGGGCGCGACCGGAGCACCCAGCGCAGGCACCGTCAGCGGGTCGTAGACAAGGGACATGATCAGGTTGTCGCTGTCGTTCCGCAGCAGCATGTGCGGGTCTCGCTGCTGCTTGGACGCGGTGCCCACGGCCCCGACCCGCAACGTGCCGCCGCGCCGGGGCGGGCCGGCGGAAGTCGTTCCAGCGGACTGTCCAGGTATTCCGGAACCGCTTGCGCCACAAGCTGTCAGGGCGATCGCCCCCGCAGCTCCCGCCAGCATGCCCAACGCGCCGCGCCGGGTGAGCTCGGTCGACATCGAACCCCTCTCCATGTCTTGCCACGGTCCAGGCCGGACCGTACGCTAGGGTAACAGTGTGGTTAGGCTCATCAAATCTTTCACGCCGCGAACTCGGGCCGAATGTTGCGGAGCCGGACCGTTGCCCACCGTAACATATTAGGTTAGGCTGCCCTTTGCTATGCCTGGTGGGATTCCCTACCCCACCGCACTGCGATCTGTATTCGACTATGTGACAACACCTCTGAACCGAAAGGGTGAACTGTGCCGTCGATTCATCCGCCACTCCACGTCCTCACCCGGGACGACCTGGCCGACCTCCGCATCTCCCCACGCGACGCGATCGCGATGGTCGAGGACGGCTATCTCGCCTTCGCTGCCGGCCAATCGCGCAACCCCGCCAAGCTGATGGTCTCCCTGCCGTGCACGGAGCGCGACGCCGTCACGTATTCCATGCTGGGATACGACGGCTCGCTCGAGCAGGCGGCGTTCAAGACGTCGTACCGGCAGGGCGGTACGAGCCGCGAGAAGTACTTCACGACGATCACCTTGTATGACGACGCGACCGGATCGCCGTTCGCGCTGATGGACTGCCACCGCGTGGGCGCCACCCGGACGCCCGCCACCACCGCACTGATCGCCCGCACATGTGCGTCTACGCAGGCGCGGTCGGCGCTGATGGTAGGCACGGGCGCCCAGGGCGTGCAGACGCTGCCCTACCTGCTCACCACATTGCCTGGCCTCGAGCGACTCTCGTTGTTCGGCACCCACCCCGATGGCATCCGCGACTGCCTGGCTGCGGTCGAGGCCGAATTCCCGGGCCGGGAGGTCGAGCTCGTCGACGACGTCGAGGCGGCAGCGCGCCGCTCGGACATCGTCGTCGCCGCGTCCGGCCGCGCCGCGCACCCGAAGATCGAACTCGGCTGGCTCCCGCCGGGCGGGCTGCTGATCTCGGTCGCCAGCAAGGGCGTGCAGGAGGGCACACTCGCCGCAGCCGACTACACAGTGGCCACGTCCGCCGCACAGGTCGAGGTGACCGGACGCCGAATGGCCGGGCCCGACGGCGTCTTCCGCGTCGACGCCGAGCTGCCCAAGATCCTCGCGGGTCGCGCGCCGGGACGGCGCACGGACGACGACCGGGTGTTCGCCTTCTCGAGCGGGATGATCATCACCGACATCCCCGTGGCGCACGCGCTGGCCACGCGCGCGATCGCCGCCGGCCGCGGGCTGGCGGTGCCGCTGTGGGGATGAGCGCTGTAGGAACGAGCACTGCAGGAACGAGCACTGCGGGAACGAGCGCCCGCCTGTCGCCGCCGCTGCCCGCCGTCGAACGCGCGTGGGCACCCGCCTTGCGCCGCCACGCTGCGCTGTGGGACATCGCGCGCGCCGTGGCCGGCCCGTTCCACGTGATCCATCCGCCTACGTTCGCCGAGAATCTGCGGTCGATGACGGTGGCACTCGCGGCCGAGAACGTCGATGGCACCGTCTACTACGGCAAGAAGGCCAACAAGGCGTCCGCCTGGCTGCGGGAATGCACGGCGCCGGGCACCGGCGTCGATGTCGCGAGCGTGCCCGAACTCGCCCACGCGCTGGGCAACGGGGTGACCGGCGACGCCATCGGCGTGACCGGCGCCGCGAAGTCCGACGGTCTGCTGTGGCTCGCCGCGCGACACGGCTGCCTGCTGGCGGTGGACGCGGCCGACGAACTCGAGCGCGCCGCGCGCAACGCGGCAGTCGCCGGCCGCCCCGTCGACGTGCTGCTGCGGGTGCGGCCGCCGACCGCACCCGACAGTCGGTTCGGCTTCGCCCCAGACGGCCTCGCGGACGCGATCCGCCGGTGCGCGGACCTGCGGCAAGACGTCACGCTGCGCGGATTCTCCTTCCACCTCGACGGTTATGCGCCGGCGCCGCGAGCCGAGCTGGCGTCCGATCTGATCGAACTGTGCCTTCGCGCCCGCGGATACGGGCATCGCGCCGACCGGATCAGCATCGGCGGGGGGATCGCCGTGAGCTATGTCGCCGAGCA
>CAJCHX010000272.1 GCA_903970215.1 Acidobacteriaceae bacterium | reverse complement strand
CGACCACGCCGGCTGGTCGTGGCTGCGCTGATGTGTGTGATCCTGCTCGGCGGGATCGGGGCGATCGTCGCAACGTGGTCGCCGGGAACGCGGGCGTCGCCGCGGTGCTGTGAACCGTCCGAGACCCGAACCGCGACGCTCGACGGTGTGTCGGTGGCTCTGCCCGCGTCCTGGGAGGTCACCGCACCCACCGACGGCCGGGTGGTTGCCCGCGCGCAGGACGGGCGTCGCGTCACCATCGTTCACCGGGCGCTGCCAGCGCCCTCTGACCGCGATGCCGTCGCACTCGACCTGGCAGCTGATCTTCCGCACGGAGATGAAGCCCGCGTCACCGGGCTCGAACCGCGCGCCCGATACGCCGGACGTGAGGTGATCGGCTACCGGGAGCACGTGGCCGCCGACCGGCTCGTGCTCTGGTTTGTGGTCGTCGACGGCATCCACCAGGTGAGCGTGGGGTGCGAAGCGGGCCGCACCGCTGCGCCGATCGCCCCGCACTGCGAGCGGACCGTCGAGTCCGTACGGGTGCGGTAGGAGCTACGAGTGCGTACCCGAGTCGGAATTCTGGACGTCGCTCGCCGCCGTGACGTCGTCGGGCTCGGCCTTGTTGAGGATCCGGGGTACTCCGAAGTCGTCGGCGACGGTGGCCGCGAGTTCGATCAACGCGCGCCGGGTGCGGTTGGAGAGCACGTCGAGGTCCAACTCCGCGCCTTCGGCGAGGTGATCGTCGAACGGGATCTGATGTACGGCCCGGGCACGGCCCAGGAAATGCTGGGTGAGCTGGTCGACATCCACCGTCGCTGCGCCGGGCCGGGCGCTCGACAGCACCACGACGGCACGCTGCACCAGGTGCGAGTAGCCGTGGTGGTCGAGCCAGTCGAGAGTCGCCGACGCGCTGCGCGCCGCGTCGATCGCGGGAGAGCTGACCAGCACGATCGCGTTTGCCTCATCGAGGATCGCCGACATCGCCGAGTGCATCAGCCCGGTGCCGCAGTCGGTGAGGATGATGTTGTAGAAGCGCTGCAGGACTTTGATGACGCCGCGGTAGTCGTCGCCCGAGAAGGCCTCGGAGACGGCCGGATCCCGCTCAGAAGCCACGATCTCGAGTCGGCTGGGGCCTTGCGAGGTGTAGGCGCGCACGTCGCTGTAGCGGTAGATCTTGTCGTCGTGCAGGAGGTCGCGCACCGTCGACCGGGTCTGCAGCGGACCGCGCTGGGCGAGGGTGCCGAAGTCCGGGTTGGCGTCGACCGCGATCACCCGGTCGCCGCGCAGCGAGGCGAAGGTCGCTCCCAGCCCCACGGTGGTGGTGGTCTTGCCGACACCTCCCTTGAGGGAGAGCACCGCCACGCGGTAGTCGCCGTTGACGGGGTGCCGCACCCGCTCGATCAATGCCTTGAGTGCGATGTCGTCCGCGGATTCGGCAGGTTTGATCGAGCCGCCCGACATCTTGTAGATCAGCTTGCGCCAACCCTTGGTCGGTGCCTTCCGGGTGTCCCGGGCCAGGCCGACCTCGTCGATGGTCGGTGGCGCGGCGGGCACCGGCGGCTCAGGAGCGAGACCGGCGTATTGGTAACCGTCCGGAGGGAACGGTCCCGACTGGGGCTGCGGCGCCTGCGCCTGGTCGGGCCCCGGGTGCCACGGCGGCGGGTAGCCGGAACCGCCTCCTGGCGGGAATCCACCCTGCGGGACCCCGCTCCCGTACTGGTACGCGCCTTGATCGAACGCGCCTTGGGAGCCGAAGAAACCGCGCCCGTCGTAGTTGGGCTGCGCATCGAAGTCCGGCTGTGCGTCGAACGGCGAGCCGGAAGGCTGCGGTGGACGTTGCACCGGGCGGAACTGCGCGGTCTGCAGGTGCTCGAGCGGCGGCTCGTCCGAGAGTGCCGAGCTCTCGCGCGCAGCCGAGATCCGCTTGATATCGGCGATCGAGATGTTCTCGGTGGGGGGATCGAGCTGTGGTCTGGCAGGTTGGGACGACCCGCCGTCGCGAGCCTGACGGTTGTCCGAGCCAGGCTCGTCCTCGCGGGCGTGCGCGCCCGATGCCGACCGCTCCCACGGCGCCGCGGCCTGGTGTGTGCCCGTCGATCTCGCGCTGTCCCAGCCCTCGCTGGGCCGGAGCACGGGAGGGAAGGCAGAGGTCGTCTCGAACGAGGGCTCCGGCTCTTCGTCTCGCTCGTCGGCGTGTGCGCCCGGGTTCTGGTCGTCGGTCACGTGTCTCCCCGCGGATTCGTTCGGTCGGCTGTCGGACTTGCCCCTCGTGGGCGTAGCTTACTTCTCCGGTGTGACAGCTAATGGTTTACGCAACGCGCGTCGGGGAAGTTGTACGGGACTCATCAGCACACAACCAGGGGGAGAGATGACGGTCGCGTCGTCGCGGAGTGGGGGCCTGCGGGTGCGGGCGAACGAACAGGGAACGCCGCTGGAGATAACCATCGAGCCGTCCGAGTTGCGCCGCCCACCGGACACTCTCGCGCGAGAGATCGTGCAGCTGTGCCGCGATGCGGCCCGCACCGCGGGCCTGGCCCGCCGGGCCGAATTGCGCCGCGCCGGGGTGGGCTCCGCGGTACTGCGCTACATGGGCCTCCCGGAGCCGGGTGACGAGGACCGAACGGGGTCGTCGGCCGGGACCGACGAGCGGCCGGTCGAATCGTGGCTGCGGGGCTGACACCCGAACCGGATGGTCGGCCGCCGGTCGTCCGGGACGAAGGGGGGAGACGGCAAGGGAGAGACGGCAAGGGGGAGACGATGTCTGACGATATGGACCGGATAGAGGCGCGTGCCGCTGCGCAACTGGAGACGCTGCGCCGTACCAGCACGGCGCTGGAGGCGATCGACGTCCGGGTGACCAGTCCGGATGGGCTGGTCACCGTGCGGCTCGACGGCGTGTGCGCGCTCACCGATCTGACGATCGCACCGGCCGCGACGCGGGGCGACGCCGGCGCGTTGGGGCGGCAGATCGTCGCGGTGTGTGCGGTCGCCGCGCGGGAGGTGATGGTGCGCCGGGCAGCCGTCGTTGCCGCATTCCACGAGGAATTCGCGAACTGAGCCGATAACCCAGGGCACGTTCTGGGATCCGTCGGGGGTGCTGGTGCGTCCAATGGATAGGGGGTACTCGCGGTGGTGGGTGGTCCCGCCGACGGGCGCCGACGTCTTGGCGCGCTCGCGGGGAGGAGGGAGCGGGAATGTCGTTCATGGCGGTCAACTCGGCGATCGGTGCTTTCGGCGCCGCGAACACGGCGATCGGGGTGGCGGTGACGACGGCAGGGGCCGTCGATGCGGCCGCCAATCTGGCGGCACTCAATCCGGCGCTCGGGCTGATCGGGCAGGATTTCGTCGCCGCCTTCGCGGGCGCCCAGGCGAGCTGCCTGGCTTCGGTCGCTGAGCTGGGGGTACTGCACGGTGGCATCGCTGCGTCGGCGGCAGGGACGGTCGCGGCCTACGCGGCTACCGAGGCCGCGGGGGTGGCGGGTCTGCTCGCTGCGGCGGTGTGACCCGTGGCCGGAAGCGACGGCGCCGCCGGCGACGCAGGTCAGGCACTCGACCCGGCGATCAGGGCGCTCCTGGACCGACCGGTCAACGACGTTCTGAAGTCGCTCGGGCTGCCGACGGTACCGCTGCCGCCGGAGACACCGCCGGATCAACGGCTGCCGACACCGCCCCCTGGGATACCGGCGGCGCTGCATGTGCCGGGTTTCGACGTCGGTGCGCTGGTGAAGCCGATGACGGACTTGCTGTCCACGTTCGGTCACGGCGATCTGGGCTCGACCGGGCTGGACCCATCCGGTGCCTTGTCGTCGATGTCGAAGAGTCTCGAGCAGGGCGTGAGTGTGGGGATGCAGGCGATCGATGCTCTCTCCTCGGCGTGGCAGGGCCCCGCCGCGACTGCCGCCGTCGC
>CAJCHX010000271.1 GCA_903970215.1 Acidobacteriaceae bacterium | reverse complement strand
CCTCGATCAGGCGTTTGACGCGGGCCGAGGCGATCAGCGCTGCGCCCCGGCGCTGGGCGCGCTGGTAGGCCGCCGCGGCGTGGGCGGCGGCGTCTGCGGCGCCGATCCGGTCGCCGATGGTCTCTAAGGCGGTCGAGACGGTGAGGAGGATGTCGGGGTCGTCGTGGTCGAGGGCCTGCGCCCACCGTGCGGCCAGCGTGACCCGGACCCCCTGCACCTGGGTGGCCAGTTCGGTCAGTCGGGATGCTTGGCCGGTGTCGCCCAGCTGGATCGCTGCCTGTCGGCACCGCACCTCCCACGCGTACTGCTCGGTGGTGCGGGCCAGATCCGCGGCCTCGCCCAGGCGGTTCCTCGCCGCCGCGTGTTGTCCGCGGCCGGCGGCCGCCCACGCGGAGCCCAGCATCTCGTACGGTCGGAGGAAGGCGTAGGCGGGGTGTCTGCTGCGGTCGAGCAGGTCGAGCGCGTCGCCGATGACGGTGTGGTCGCCGGTGTACCCGGCGGCTTCGAGGTTGATCACGGCCAGGTAGTACGGCAATCCGGTGCGGATCGCGAGCATCATGGGGTCGGTGGTGGCGGCCCGCAACATCGTCAGCGCCTGGGGCAGGTCACCGACACCGACGAGGGCGATGCCGGCGATCGACGCCGCGAACGCCCGGTGGACCACTCCGGGGACATCGCTCCACAGCCGCAGGCCGCGTTCGGCGACGGTCCGGGCTTGGGTCAGGTCACCGCCGAGGATCAGAGCCTGAACGTGGCACAGCAGGATCCCGGGTGACTGCAGGACCGCCTCCGGCAACTCGGCGATCGTGGCCGCCGTGGTCTCGGCGACGGCGGTGGCCTCGCCCGGCCGACCGAGGTCACCCAGGGCGATGGTCATAGCCCATCCGCGCATCAAGCCGGCCATCACCGGCAGCTGCTCGCGGTCGATGACTGCGCTGGTGGCGAGCGCTTCGGTGGGACGGGCTGCGGTCGCCTGTTGCAGCGCGCGGAAGGCCAGCGCCTCGGCGCGCACCGTCGCCGATCCGTTCGCGAGGGCGTCATCGATCACCGCCCAGGACCCGTCAGGGTCGGCGAGCGGCCACAACCGGTTCGCGGCGCGCAGCTGCAGGACCACCGACGGCAGTGGTTGGGGCAACGCCGTGGTCGCCAGTTCGTCGAGCATGACGGCCGCCGCCTCCGGGCCGTCGATCAGCGACAGGGAGTGTGCGAGGAGCAGTCGGGTGTGTGCGGGCGCGCCCGCTGCGACGGCGGCCTTCGCGAACTCGGCGGCCGCGACGATGTCCATGCGGGTGTACGCGGCGTGGGCGGCTGCGGCGAGGACCCCCGGATCCGGGGGGAGGTCCGACGCCATCCACAACCGACCGAGCCGGACGGGATCCACCCCGGCGCCCGCGGCGGTGGTGGTGTCGGCCATGTGGGTCGCGATGCGCCCCCGCAGCCGCGCGGCCCCGGCCCGCCCGCACCGTTTGAGTCGAAGCTCACCGTAGAGGGGGTGTCCGACCCGCACCCGCTGTCCCCCGTCCGTTCCCACCGACACGCTGATCAATCCGCGACGTTCGCACTCCTCCATCGCGCCCGGTTCGGCGAGGGAACGCAGCAGAGCGAGTTCGAGCGGCTCGGCCACGGCGACCAGGTCCACGACCTCCCCCACGCCCGCCGGGACCGCTCCGACCTGGGCGCCGACCAGATCCACCAGAGTGTCCGACAGCCCCAGATCGCCGGTCCACCGCCAGCCCTCCGGTGAGGCGATCAATCGCCGAGCGCCGAGCTCCTGATCCACCAGATGACGCAGGAACAGGGTGTTGCCCATCGTCAGGTGCCACATCTGGTCGGCGCACTGCTGCTCGACCGGGCCGCCCAGAGCTGCCGAGAGCAGCGTGTACGAGTGCGGTCGCGACAGTGGCTGCAGGTCCAACCGGCTCAGCCGCGCGTCCTTCCACAGCGCGCGCACCGTGTCGGAGACCCGCTCGCCGCTGCGGATGGTCGCGACCACCGTCGCCGCCCTGCGGAGCACCAGTTGGAAGAGCACGAACGCCGACAACTCGTCGACGAGATGAGCGTCGTCGACGGCCACCAAGACCCGCTGGCCTCGTCCGGTCGCCGTCACCGCCGCGATCACATCCCCGACGAGCTTCAGCGGGTCGGTGTCCACCAGCGTCGCACCCCATTGCGCGAACGCCCCCAGGGGAATCGATCGCGCCGCGTCCGTCCCCACCACCCAACGCACCGCCCAGCCCGCGTCCGCTGCCTGCGCGGCCAGCTCCCGGACCAGGCGCGTCTTGCCCACCCCGGGGCGACCGACGACCACCGCCCCACTCGAGGACCCGTCGTCTGCATCCAGCAGATCGAGCAGCACCCCGAGTTCCTCGGTCCGCCCGACCAGCGGCCACAGATCCATCGGCCCGGCCACCGTAGAACCCGCGCCGTCCGACAGCACCGATCGCACTGGAACACAATCGTTTTCGCGAGACTTCGACGTGGCGGAATGGTCAGGCGGCGCTCCCCTGCCCACCGGAGACGGCATGCTCAACCGCCCACGTTCGCCACAAGGCATGCCGGATCACGCAGCTCGGCTGCGAACTCGAGCCGCGCTATCTCCAGGCAGCCGGCCGAGCCGTCGGGCTCGATGCCGAGGTCCCCACAGTTCTCGGCATCGCTGACACCGGCGTCGACCGGCCGCAGCGCGAGCGAGTGCGCACCCGGGGGCCTCCATAGCGCTGCCTCGCACGGATCGACCGACTCGTCTTCCACTTACTCAGAGTCCCCGAACACCGCCCGCAGCGGGTAGGTAGTCGACTACCCGTTCACCCGAGATGCTGCACGCCTCCCTCTCCCCGACCGACCCGTGTCCGCTCATGACGGCGGCGCAGTGCCGCCGACCCGTGGACCCGGCCACCCGCCGCGCCCTGGACATGCGGTGAAGACACGTAGCGAACTACCCACAGCACCGGGCCCGGTCCCGAGCATCGTGCAAAGCACAAACACAGGATCCACACCCGGAAAGGGGCTTCGACGATGCAACAGCCCGACGCGACCTACACGATGCGGCACTGCCCCAGACACCGCCTCGACACACGAACCAACACCTGCAGACTCCCGGTCGTACCGGCCCTGACTGCCGGCCTCGCCGCCTCGGCGCTCGGCATCGCACTGATCACCCCACCCACCGCGCCCCTGTCGACCAGCACCGTCACGCTCACCGCCAACGAACTCACACTCCCCGACCTGACCTCACTCAGCGATGCCACCGACCCGGTGGCGGCGTTCATCGCCGTATTCATCGGAAACGGCACCAACGGCGGCCCCGGCCAACCGGGCGGCAACGCCGGGCTGCTCATCGGCAACGGCGGTAACGGCGGCCCCGGTGAACCGGGCGGCAACGCCGGCCTGCTGTACGGCACCGGCGGCGACGGCGGCACCAGCCTCACCGCAGGGGTCGCCGGCGGCAACGGCGGCAACGCCGGCCTGCTGTTCGGCAACGGCGGCAACGGCGGAGCGGGCGGAGCCGGAGCCGACGGCGGCAACGGCGGCAACGCCGCGCTGCTGTTCGGCAACGGCGGGAACGGCGGCGCGGGCGGCGCCGGAATCGACGGTGTCAACGGTGTCGACCCGACGTGGAACGGCACCACCGCCACCGCAGGCACCGTCGGTACCCCTGGTGGCGACGGCCAGGACGGCAGCGGGTCGACCGCGGAGGCCGGCGGCGCAGGCGGCGAGGGTGCGTCGGCTGTGGGCCCCCTCTCGGAATTGTTGGGTGCCGACACCGGCGGCGCAGGCGGGACTGGCGGGACCGGCGTGCTCGGCGGCCCGGGCGGCGCCGGCGGGGACGGTGGCGTGGGCTTTGCGCTCGACACCGCCAACGGCTTCGGCGGGAACGGCGGGAACGGCGGCAGCTTCACCGGCACCGGGACCGGCGGCGCCGGCGGGGACGGAGGTACCGGCGGACTCGGCACCTCTGAAGCTGGTACCAGCTCCGGCGGAAAC
>CAJCHX010000270.1 GCA_903970215.1 Acidobacteriaceae bacterium | reverse complement strand
GAGTCCGAGCTCGTGGCGCTGCGGGCCGCCCACACGGTGCGCGGACGCCAGCTGATCCAGGAGAGAGCTACCTTCGCGTCGGCAATCGAGAGTGCCCTCGCCGAGGTGGACGGGGCCCAAGCTAGAGCCGCGCAGGTCGAGAACGCCCTCGAGACCGCGCGGGCGGACGCCGCACAGGCCGAGGCACGCGCGGCGGAGCTCGAGGCAGAGCTCGCTGCGCTCAAAGCAACGAAACTATTCCGCTCCACGCGACGGCTGCGCCGCGCGTACGAGTGGTGGCTCAAACGGTGATTAGCCCCCGGCTGAGGGTGCGCCCGGTCGACACGCCTCGCGTGTCCGTGGCGATCGTGACGTGGGGGAGGGCCGATTTGGCCCTCGACGCAATCAGGAGCCTGATAGCGCACACCAAGCCATGCTTCGACCTGACGATCGTTGACAATGCCTCACCCGACGACACTGTGTCGCGACTCAGGCAGGCCGTGCACGGGGCGGCGATTATCGAGAACGACCTGAACCTGGGTTTTGGTGCCGGAATGAATCGGGCCGCCCTGGGGAGCCGGAGCGACTACCTGGTCCTGTTGAACAGCGACATCATTCTCGAGCCGGGCTGGCTAGAGCCGCTACTCGCCGCGCTTGACGACGATCCAGAACTCGCAGCCGTCAGCCCGATACTGCTCGACCTCGACGGAACGGTCCAAGAGGCTGGCTCCACGATCGGCCCGGATGCGCTCACCGTCGGTATTGCAGCTATCAACGATGACGACCGCACTGTCGCCTTCCAGCGACGGGTACCTTTCGCGTCCGCTGCCTGCTTGGTCGTCCGGCGTGCCGCCTTTGAGCGTGCCGGCGGATTCGACGTGGTGTTCGGTATGGGTTACTACGAGGATGTCGAGCTGGCTTTCGATCTCGAAGCTATGGGGCTACGTGTGGCGATAGTGCCCGCGTCGAGAGTTCGCCACGTCCGCAACGGCTCCACCTCGCCCGAGGTTGCCCGTAGGCTCTCCGAGCGTAATCAGCGGATATTTCTCGGTCGCTGGGAAGATCGGCTCAGGTTGCTGCCGAGCGTCGCCCGCGCCCACGCGATTCGTCCGCAGCTCACAGCGCGAGACGTGTTGGCCGCAGACCGGATCCTGATCGTCACCGACCAGACCTCGAGGCCAAGCTTGGGAGCGCTCGCCGCCGCTATCGCCGATGGGTGGCGCGACGCTCGCATAACGCTGTTGGAACTGCGTGATCACGACACGGTGGATAGTCCCTGTACCGATTTCGTTGAGCGGGCGGGGTGTCACCCTGACGACGTGGCGGTCTGGTTTAGGTCGCGATACGGGCATTACTCAGCGGTTGTCGTGATCGACGACGCCCCCACAGCCAATCTGGTACTAGTCGCGCGCGCGCAGTACCAACCGCAGGCGATGACGGTCATCGCGCATGACGCAGCCGCGCCGTCGCCGGCAATGGGCGTTCTGTGGCGCCGGGCCGACGTGATGCTTCTCCTGGGTGAAACGGAGGATCGACGCCATCTCACTCTGCCGGCCGAGACGGTCACAGTCTCGGTGGCTCTGAGCTCCGTCGGATCACCAGCGGCCCGAACTCGTGAACTCGTGCCGCTGATGGCCCAACTCGGGGCGGCACCGCCGCGTCGGTAGCCGGCAGGTGCTGCCGCGGACGCGGCCGCGGTGGGAAGCTGAGCGCATGCCCCACACCATCGCCGCGGAACTCGTCGCCAACGTCGCCTTCGTCCTGGTGACGCCCGGCGATCCGGTCGGGGCGGCCGACACCCTCGTCATCCTGGAGTCGATGAAGATGGAGATCCCGGTGCTCGCCGAGGTCGAAGGCGTCGTCTCGGAGGTGGCCGTGCGCGAGGGGCAGGTCATCCAGGAGGGCGACATCATCGCTGTCATCGACACCGTTCCCCGCTAACCCGCCATCCCGCCCGGCGATCCGGGCACGACCCGATCCGCAGCGCCGGATCCAGCCAGAGGAGCAGCCATGCCGGAGCAGAAGCGGGTTCTCGCCACCGCCATTCCCGGGCCGCGCTCGATCGCGCTGCACGCCCGCAAGACGGCGGCGGTCGCCGGCGGTGTGGGCACCACGCTGCCCGTCTACGTCGAGAGCGCCGGCGGCGGCATCGTGGTGGACGTCGACGGCAACCAGCTCATCGACTTCGGGTCGGGCATCGCCGTGACGACGGTCGGGAACTCCGCGCCGCGGGTCGTCGACGCGGTCCAGCGGCAGGTCGCCGACTTCACCCACACCTGCTTCATGGTGACGCCGTACGAGGAGTACGTCGCGGTCGCCGAGCGGCTCAACGAGCTCACCCCCGGTACCCACGAG
>CAJCHX010000269.1 GCA_903970215.1 Acidobacteriaceae bacterium | reverse complement strand
CGGCCGGGTTCCTGATCGTGGCGCTCGCGGCCAACCGGGTCCTAGGGGCGGTAGCCCTGCTGCTCGTTGGTGCCGGATTCGGGGCCGTGGACGTGGGCAACAACATGCAAGGGGTCCTGGCTCAGCGGAACCGCGGCACTCAACTGATGGGGCGGCTCTACGCGGGCTACACCTCGGCTGCGATCGCGGGGGCGCTGATCGCCTCGGGTGTCGCCGCCGCAGGCGTCTTCGCCATGGCTGGACTGGTCGCCGTCACCGTCGTGCACACCGCGACCGCGACGTTCGGGGCACGGAACTTCGACACCACCCGGGCCGCGGGTGACCGGCGGGAGAAGGCTAAGAAAGCCGACCTGCTTCCGTATCGCGGCATATGGATCGCCGGGTGGGTGCTCTTCGCGGCGCACGTCGGCGACTCCGCCGTAGAGACCTGGAGCACGCTGTTGCTCAAGGACGGGCGGCACGCGGCCGCCGCGGTCGCGCCCCTCGGGTACGCGGCATACCAGGCGGCGGTGCTCATCTCCCGGCTTGCGACGGACGCACTGGTGGTCGCCCGGGGCCTGATCGTTACCGCGCTGACCGGGATGGTCATCGGCGTCGCCGGAGGCGTGACGGTAGCGGTCACGCCGAGTGTCATCGGGGCCTTCTGCGGATTCGCCGCGCTGGGAGTGGCCACCGGCGTTCTGGTTCCCGTTGCCTTTACCTCGGCCGGCGATCTGTCGCCCGGCCGCAGCGACGAGGTAATCGCCCGCGTCAACCTTTTCAACTACCCCGGGGCGCTGGTCGGCGGTGTCACGCCCGGGCTGCTCGCCTCCGGCGCGGCCCTCGGTCCCGTCTATCTGATTCCAGCCGTCCTGCTGGCGACCTCGGTGCTTGCCGTTCGCGGCCTAGGGGCGAGGCGGCAGCCCGAGACGACGATGGAGATGGTCTAAGCGAGGAACAGAGCGGCAAGCCGGCGCGTCTTGTGCACAGTGCACCAGCAGCACGGCCTTTCAGGTCCCAGCCGCCCTTGGCTTGCCCGCTGGCACCGCCCCATCATCGACTCGCCCGCCTCTCGGCTCTATCACAGGAGTAGCCGTGCCCGCAGCACCCCCGTCCGCAGACGTCACGGAAGGTGACGTCACGGTGCTTGATGTCGTGATCGTCGGCGCTGGCGTCTCTGGCGTCGGCGCCGCCTGGTACTTGCAGGCCATGTGCCCCTCGATGTCGTTCGCGATCTTGGAGGCACGCGACGCGATCGGGGGCACCTGGGACCTGTTCCGGTATCCGGGCGTCCGTTCCGACTCCGACCTGCACACATTCGGCTACGAGTTCAAGCCCTGGCGAGACGAGGAATCGATCGCGAGCGCGTCCGCGATTCTCGCCTATGTGCGGTCAACGGCCGCGGAGAACGGGATCGACAAGAAGGTCCTGTTCGGTCACAAGGTGGTCGCGGCCTCCTGGTCGAGCGCCGAGGCCAGGTGGCTGGTGGAAGCCGCGGCCGGCGAGCGAGCGCTCTTCTCCGCCCGCTGGATCTTCTGCGCCGGCGGGTACTACGACTACGCACAGGGCTACGCGCCTCGCTTCGAGGGGCAGGACCGGTTTCTCGGGCGGATCGTGCACCCGCAGCACTGGCCCGGTGATCTCGACTACGCCGGCAAGAAGGTCGTGGTGATCGGCAGCGGCGCCACCGCCGTGACGATCGTGCCAGCCATGGCGGGCACCGCCGCGCATGTGACCATGCTGCAGCGCACCCCGACCTACATCCTTACTGTGCCATCCAGGGACGCGTTCGCCAGCCGCATGCGCAAGTGGCTGAGCCCTGAGCGGGCGTACGCCGTCACCCGTTGGAAGAACATCAACCAAGAGCTGGCGTTCTACTACTTCTGCCGGCGATTTCCGCGGGCCGCGCGCCGGTTCATCCGGGGCATCAACGTCAAGGAACTGCCCGAGGGCTATCCGGTCGACGTGGACTTCAACCCGCCCTACAGCCCCTGGGATCAGCGGGTGTGCCTGGTCCCGGACAGCGACCTCTTCCATTCGATCAAGAACGGCACGGCCTCGATAACCACCGACTCGATCAAGACGTTCACCGAGACGGGAATCCTGCTGACGTCGGGGCGTGAACTGAATGCGGACCTGATCGTCACGGCCACCGGGCTGAACATCCTTCCCTTCGGCGGCGTCGCCCTCAGCGTGGACGGGTTCCCGGCTGAGCTCACCGACTCGGTCGCCTACAAGGGCATGATGCTGAGCGGGATACCCAATTTCGCATTCGCGATCGGCTACACCAACTCATCCTGGACGCTGAAGATCGGCCTCGTCTGCGAGCACTTCTGTCGGCTATTGGGCTACATGCGTGAGCATGGCTTCGACCGGTGCGAGGCGGTGCCGCCCGGAGCCGGCCTTCCGACCCAGCCGCTGCTCAACTTCGGCGCCGGCTACGTCCAGCGGTCACTTCAACGCCTCCCGAAACAGGGCCTGGCCCAGCCGTGGCTCATGCCGATGAACTACCGCGCGGACGTGAAAATGCTCCGCAAGGGCCCGGTCGCCGACCCCAGCCTCAGCTTCACCTCGCTCGAGGCAGAGACCGGGGACATGTTCTGCGACGCGGGCCACGGCATCCGGCTGCGC
>CAJCHX010000268.1 GCA_903970215.1 Acidobacteriaceae bacterium | reverse complement strand
TTTCAGACGCCCGCGCTGCTCCGCCGCTCCGCGATCGGCGGCGCGCACGTCGGCAAGCACCTTCACCTGCACCCCACCGCCACCGCATTCGGCGTATTCGACGAGATCGTGCGGCCGTGGTACGGGACGACGACGGCCCGGTACTGCGACGACCACGCCGACCTGGACGGGCAGGGCTTCGGGGTGCTGTACGAGACGGTGCCGGTCACCCCGGCGCTGGCAGCGTCGTTCGCGCCGTGGCGCAGTGCTGGGGAGCACCTGAACATCATGCGACAGTTGCCACACCTGTCCCACGTCCGCGTGGTGACCCGCGACCGAGGGGCCGGCGAGGTGGTGGTCGACCGGTCCGGCGAACCGACGGTGCGGTACACGCTGGCCGAGGCGGACCGCAGGCACCTCCGGTCCGGCCTCGAGACGGCGGTGCGGATCCTCGAGGGTGCCGGTGCGCGGCGCATCTTCACCGGGCACCAGCGCGGCACCGACTACGTTCCGGGTGTGCAGTCACGCGAGAAGTTCCTCGCGGGCGAGCACGAGGCGGGGTACGGCCCCGGCGAGCTGGCCCTCGGGTCGCTGGGCGGGATGAGCACGGCGCGGATGGGCTCGTCCGAACGACACAGTGTCGCGAATCCCGACGGTGCGCTGTGGGACGTGCCGAACGTGGTGGTCGCCGACGGGTCCATGCTGCCCACCGCTGCCGGAGTGCACCCGCTGGCGACCATCGCCGCCCTGTCGATCCTCAACGCGACCACGCTCGCCCGGTCGCTGATCTGAAGTCCCCGCCGCGGGTCGGCCCGGGTCAGCCCCGCGGAGCCTCGTCGGCCTGGCGCTGCGACGTCGCGGCCGCAGCGGCGCGGACCTGCGGCGCGAGCGTCGAGACACGGCCTAGTACGCCGTTGATGTATCCCGGCGACTCGTCGGTGGAGAGTTCCTTCGCGAGCTCGACGGCCTCGTCGACCACCACCGCGGGCGGGACGTCGGACGCGTTGAACAGCTCCCACACGGCGACCCGCAGGATCGCGCGGTCGACGCCGGGGAGCCGGCCGAGCGTCCACTGGGTCAGGTGCGAGGTGATCACGGAATCGAGCTGGGCGCGGTCGGCGCCGACACCGGTGACCAACGTCCGGGTATACGCGGTTACGGGAGGCATCGACTCGTCGCCCGCGGCCAGCTCGGCCCGTTCGTCGAGCAGCTCGGGCAGGTCGGTCAAGCCGCGCGCATCGGCCTCGAACAGCAGGTCCACGGCGCGCCGGCGGGCTTTGTGCCGGGCACCGAGCTTCTTCCGCGGGCCGGAGCGCTGGGCCTGCTCGGGACCGCGGGTCTCCTTGTCGGTCGTCACTTACGAGTTGACGCGGCCGAGGTAGCTGCCGTCGCGAGAGTCGACCTTCAGCTTGTCGCCGGTGTTGATGAACAGCGGAACCTGGATCTCGGCGCCGGTCTCGAGGGTGGCGGGCTTGGTGCCGCCCGTGCTGCGGTCGCCCTGCAGGCCGGGGTCGGTGTGCTGGACCTCGAGCTCGACGGTCACCGGAAGCTCGACGTACAGCGGGGCACCCTCGTGCACGGCGATCTGGACCGGCATGTTCTCGAGCAGGAAGCGGGCGCCGTCACCCACCGTGGTGGGGGCGATGTTGATCTGGTCGTAGGTCTCGCCGTCCATGAAGACGTAGTCCGAGCCGTCGTGGTACAGGTACGTGAAGTCACGCCGGTCGACGGTAGCGGTCTCCACCTTGACGCCGGCGTT
Source organism: Acidobacteriaceae bacterium (assembly GCA_903970215.1). GTDB lineage: Bacteria > Actinomycetota > Actinomycetes > Mycobacteriales > Mycobacteriaceae > Tsukamurella. Next base: position 995 of record CAJCHX010000268.1, on the reverse strand, counting down.
GAACGTCTTGTCGACCGTCTTGCCGGTCAGCACGTTCTTCAGCTTGGTGCGCACGAAAGCTGGGCCCTTGCCCGGCTTGACGTGCTGGAACTCGGTGATCTGCCAGAGCTGGCCCTCCTGGTTGAGGACAAGGCCGTTCTTGAAGTCAGCGGTAGTCGCCACGTGTTGGTTCTCCTAGAGTGCGATCAGGGCTTTGTCGGTGCGAGTCAGCAACTCCGGCTCCTCCGTCCGGACAACGAGGGTGTCCTCGATCCGCACCCCGCCGCGCCCCGGGAGGTATACACCCGGCTCGACGGTGACCACGGCACCATCCAACAGTGTACCGGTGGCGCTCGCGCCCACCGACGGCGCTTCGTGGATCTGCAATCCGACGCCGTGTCCCAGCCCGTGCACGAACCGGTCACCGTAGCCCGCCGCGTCGATCACGGTCCGCGCCGCGGCGTCCACCGCCCGAGTGGGCACGCCGGGAACGAGCGCCTCCCGCCCGGCGCGCTGCGCATCGGCGACGAGTGCGTAGATCTCCCGTTGCCAGTCGGCGGGCTCGCCGAGCACGAAGGTGCGGGTGATGTCCGCGTGGTACCCGGCGTACCGCGCACCGAAGTCGATCTTCACGAAGTCGCCCGGCGCAAGCACCGCAGCAGTGGGCCTGTGGTGCGGGATCGCCGAGTGCACGCCCGCGGCCACGATGGTGTCGAACGCCTTGTCCTCGGCGCCGCGCTCGTACATCAGCGACTCGAGCTCCCGAGCGACCTGCGCCTCGGTGCGGCCGACGCGGATCCCACCCGCCGCAACCAACTGTGCGAGAGCGTCGTCGCTGATCGAGCACGCTCGGCGGAGCAACTCGATCTCGCCGGCGTCCTTCACCTCGCGCAGTCGCTCGACCACACCGCGCGTGGGCACCAGTGCCGGTCCGATTCCGGCGAGGCGGGTGTGTTCGGCGACCGTCATCGCCCTGGCCTCGAAGGCGACCGAGCCGAACCGTGCGCCGCCGAGCA
>CAJCHX010000267.1 GCA_903970215.1 Acidobacteriaceae bacterium | reverse complement strand
CGCCGCCACCGAGGCGGCGTGGCGGGACTCGCCCACGCGCCTGGCTGAGGATCTCGCCGCCGAACTGGATCTGGTGACCGTCGGGTACCGCGAGCGGGTGGTCACCGAGCTTCTCCAGAACGCCGCCGATGCAGCCGCCGTGACGGGGATCCCGGGCCGGGTGGCCGTCTGGCACGACGACGTCGGCGTGCATGTCGCCAATACCGGTGCCGCGCTCGACCGCGCGGGTGTACTCGCGTTGTCCGCGCTGCGGGTCTCGCCGAAGACCGGCGGCGACGCGAAGGCGAAGACCAGCGGCGACGCGGCGGCGCAGACCGGCAGTGATACGAAGGCGAAGACCGGCGCCGTCGGGCGGTTCGGCGTCGGGTTCACCGCGGTCCTCACGGTGGCCACGGAGATCGAGGTCCGCTCCACAGGTGGCGGAGTGGCGTTCTCGGCGGCTCGGTCCGCGGCGGCAGCGGGGGCCGCCGCGCCGGTGTTGCGCCTGGCGTTCCCTGAGAACTCTCCTCCCGCAACGGGATTCGACTCCGAGATCGTTCTGCGCGACGCCGCACCGGAGCTGGTCTCGCAGTTCGCCGCCGAGGCCGTCGATGTCCTGCTCGACCTGCCTGCGCTCGAGTCCGTCACCGTCGACGGTGAGCGTTTCACCCGTCCCGATCTGCCTGAGGGCGCGGGGCCGCACGCGCGGTGGATCGTCGGCGGCGACGCACGGTACCTCCACGCGCCCACCCGTACCGACGAGCCACTGACATTGCCGGTGCGGGTGGTGGCCGACCTACCGGTCACGTCGGACCGGCGTCGCCTGCACCCCGACGCCGATGTCGCCCTGGCAGCAGTCGGTTACGCCGAGTTCGTTGCAGCACAGCAAGATCCGCTGGCCTTCCTGCCTCCCCGCCGGCCGCCCGCGGGACCTGTCGACGCCCGCTTGCGGGAGGCGGTAGAGACCGAGTTGCGCTCCGCCCCCTGGCTGCCCGGTGGCCTGCGACCCGATCGCGCCGTGCTGCTGCCCGGCATCACCGACGAGCTGTATCCGCTACTGGCGGAAGTGCTTCCGGTTCTGGGGCCCGGCCTTTCGGCGCCTGCCGATGCACCCCGGCTGTTCGCCCTCGGGGTCACCGAGCTGACCGGCGCCGCCCTGGCGGACGCGCTCCCGCGGGACCGCGATCCTGGCTGGTACGGGCGGCTCTACGACGCGCTTGAAGGTGCGCGCGTCCCGGTGGACGAGCTGGGAGCGTTGCCGGTGCCCCTCGCCGATGGGCGGGTGGTGACGGGCGCGCGGGGCGCCGTGCTGCTCGAAGATCGAGCACCGGCGAGTGACACGCCCGCTGTGCACTGGGCCCGGTTGGTGCACCCGGTGGCGCGCCATCCACTGCTCGATCGGATCGGTGCGCGACGGGTGTCGGTGAGTGATCTGCTCGCCGACCCGGCGCTGCGGTCCGAGATCGACGGGGTCGACTACGACGACCCCGATTCCGTGGAACTCACGGAGGCGGTGCTCGCGCTGATCGGCGACCGTGAGCTCGAGCTGCCGGGGTGGCTCGCTGCGCTGCCGGTGCCGGGTGACGACGGTGTTCTCTACCCCGCCGACGAGCTGCTCGCTGCCGCCGCGCCCCTGCGTGCGGCGTTGGGGACCGACAGTCCGTACGGCACGCTCGCCCCCGAATGGGAGCGGCGGTACCCGGTGGCCGCGCTGCGTTCGATCGGCGTCGGCTGGACGTTCGGCGTGTTGCGCGAGGAGTATCCCACCGGCCCCGACGACACCCTGCACGACGCGGACGCCTGGTGGGACGGATTGGCTGCCGAGCCGCCCGAGTCGATCGCCGTGCGGGACCTCGACCTGGTCGACCACTGGGATCCGGCGTTGGCCCTGATCGCCGATCTGCGGGGGGTGTTGGACGACCCGGACGGGTACACCGCGTGGTGGCTCCGGACGCATACCGAGCTGGGCCGTCTGCGGCCACCCGACGATCCGACGTTCGCGGGCCTCATCGATCCATGCTCGCACCCCTCGGCGGGAGCGTTGCATGCCGCGCTGTTCACCCGGGTCGTCGACGACGCCGCAGCCCAGACGCTGTTCGACGCGCTCGCCGATCCGTCCCGTCGCCCGTCGCCGGGCGTGGTGGTCAATGCGTACAGAGCGCTCGCCGGATGGGCGCCTGACCTCCGCTCACCGGGTCCGTCCGGGACGCGCCTGTTCCGGACCGTCCGCGGCGAGCTGGTCTCGGACCCCGTCGTTCTCGATCGCGCGCACTGGCGGTTCGTACTCGACGACTTCGTTTTCGGGGGTTTGGCGGCGGCCGAGGATCTTGCCGAGACCCTCGGTCTGCGGTTGGCCAGTGAGGGCGAGGCTGAGGTCGTCAGCACGGGCACTCGGGTCGCCCGCGGCGCGGATCCCACCGTGGTGGTCGCGGCGACGCTCGGTGCCGTGCCGGACGCCGTCGACGCGATCGTGCACCCTCGGCTCGAGGTGGCGTTCGAGGGCCGGACGACGTCCGTGCCGTGGTGGATCGACGACGCCGGTCTGCACGTTGCGGTGGGTCGCGGCGCGCCGGTGTGAACGGGGCCTGTGCGGGTACTCTCGATCGTTCGGCGTAGATCTGTCACGCCGTCGTCGATCCGAACGTGAATTCCTGATGGCCCGGATGTACGGCGCATCGCAATCGGCTCGGGGGCTTCCCCGACCTCGCCGGTGTGCGATCAGTGCGGTCGGACGCATTGTTGATCGCCCCAGAATATATCTTCGGGGTTCTATAAGTGGACGAGCTCTAAATCGGTCCCATTTCCATATGGCTGCCGCGGAAATTGTTCTGCCGAATAAGGCCGTCTCGTCGATTCGGCGGCCAATCATCGGCCCGTCCAGGTCTCTTTTCTCATGGTCATGAATCGAATGCCGCATCGGGTCTCGGGTACGGCGGCGGTGTTCGACGGGCCGCGGCACGGCGGGTGTCGCGGCGCGGCTGGGCGGACCGCGCTGATCGGCGATGGCGATTTGCGGTGGTAGCGGTGGATATCAGAGCAGCCCCTGTTGGGCGCCCCGGTCGCCTCGTACTGCGGCGCGACGCTGCAGGAGGAAGGTGGAGGTGCCGAAGGCCCCCACGCCGACGCCTGCGATGCAGGTGATCCAAGCGGAGCCGAAACTGTCGCGGAAGAGGGCCGTCACTATCAGCGCGACGAGCCACAACGCCGTACCTGTTATAACCACCGGTAGCGGCGCGGTAATTTGCCGGGGTAAATCAGGCGGTGTCGTAGACATGACCCTCCGGTTCTTCGACGGAATAGTTTCGTTAGATGTACTCTAGCGCCGTGACAACAAGTACTGACGACCGTCTCGCGGGGGATCTCGCGCTTGCGGTGGTACGTTTCGCCCGCCATCTGCGCGGGCGCCGTAAAGACTCCAGCGTCTCGTTGACGCAGCTGTCGGCCCTCAATGCTCTCGCCAGCGACGGCCCGCTCACTCCCGGCCAGCTTGCGGCGCGTGAGCGTGTGCAACCGCCGTCGATGACGCGCGTCATCGCGTCGCTCTCGGACCTCGGGTTGGTGAGCCGCGAGCCGCATCCCACGGACGGCCGGCAGGTGATCGTGAGTCTCTCCGACGAGGGTGAGCACATCATCACCGGCGAGGCCAAGGCGCGCGAAGCCTGGCTGCGTGGGCGGCTCGCCGAGTTGTCGCCGGAGCAGATCGACACGCTCGGTGGCGCGGTTGCCATCATGAACCAGCTGATCTCTGCCGAAGGCTGATCCAGCAGGTACCTCGGGCACCATCGACGGTTCCGCGTCGTGCGACGGTTCGGAACCTCGGTGGTGCCCGTCGTTCGTGCTCGAACAGCGAGTGGCGCCGACCGGTCTGTCGCCGCGGTGGACGGGTTGTGCCGGGCCGCCCCGAAGCACACGGTCCCGTGCGCGCGATGCATCTTTGTCTGAGGTCCTTCCTTCGTAGGAACATCATTCGCGCGCCAAGGGGCGTTCGAGTGCAGCCAGCGGCGAGCCCGACGGATGTGTGCGTTGCAGCGGCGCAACACGCACTCTGTCCACTGCAAACGCGGTGTCCTTCCACTATGTGAAAGCGAATGCGCGCCATCCTACGAACTTCAATTGCGACCTTTCGAAACAATGGACCGCAGAGTACTTAAGTGCACGGAATAAAGATGTGGGTTTCTCCCGGTTGAACGCGTGCTATAGAACTGTCGATCGGTGGAGCGTTGTTCGGTCCGCTCCAGGGCGCGCTACGCTCGCGATGTGACTGGGCAGCGCCTCGTCGTCGACATCGACGATCCGGAGGATGTGCGACTCAGCGATTTTCGTGACCTGGCAGACGCGGACCGACGGCCCGATACGGGACGCGGTCTGGTTATCGCCGAAGGTGTGCCGGTGGTGGAGCGGATGATCGCCTCGCGGTTTGCGGCGCACGCGGTGATGGGGGTCGCGTCGAAGCTCGACCGGCTCGGGTCCGCCCTCGACCGGTTGGGGGCCGACGGTCCGGCCTGCTATCGCGTCACGGCCGATGTCATGGCCGAGGTCGTGGGTTTCCATCTGAATCGCGGGGTGCTTGCAGCGGCATACCGCCCCCCGGATCCGCCGCTGGCGGACCTGCTTGCGCACGCGCGCACCGTGGTGGTGCTGGAGGGCGTCAACGATCACGAGAACATCGGATCGATCTTTCGGAACGCGGCCGGACTCGGCGCAGACGCGGTGCTGTTCGGCCCGCGATGCTCCGACCCGCTGTACCGCCGAGCCGTCCGGGTGTCGATGGGCCATGTCCTGCTGGTGCCGTTCGCACGACCCGCGTGGCCGAGTTGGCCCGGTGGCCTGGAGATCGTCCGTAGGCATGGATTTCGGCTCGTCGCGCTGACCCCCGGCGGCGACACCACGGTGGCACGTGCCGCGGGCGCCGACCGCGTGGCGTTCCTGGTGGGCGCAGAGGGGCCCGGGCTGGATGCGGACACCCTGGCGGACGCGGACGTGCGTGCGGCCATTCCGATGGCTCGCGGGACCGACTCGCTCAACGTGGCCACGGCGACGGCCCTCGCGCTCTACGAACGCGCGCGTGAGACGGCGGGCTGACGTGATCACCGCGCGTTACACGCCGTGGGCCACGGGGTTGACGCTCGCGGCCCTCGTGGGGGCTTATACGGCGAGCGCGGGAATCGCGCTCTTCGGCGGCACCCTCGGGGTGAGCGCGTGGCTGGGGGTCGCGCTGCTGGCACTGGGGTGCGCCGGCGCGGCCCCGGTACTCGCACAGATGTGGTTCCGCCCGGTAGCGCGGTGGTTCGCCTGGGGTGTGACCGCCGGCCTGGTAGCCACCTGGTGCGCTGTCGTCGCGATCCTGGTGGCGGGCTGATCGGATCGGGTCAGAACCCGAACCAGCGCCGCACCTTGCCCTTGCGTGCCTCGTCGTAGTCGTTTTCGGGACCGGGGCCCCAATCGCCCTGCTGGCGCGAAGCCGACGGGTAGGCGCCGACGCCGGGGTGCGTCCCGCCCACCGGTCGGGCGGCGTCCCACGGGTCCTGTGCCTCGGCGCCGACGCTCGCGTCGTGCGCGGCGGCGCCGAGGTCCGGGGTCTCGGAATCGTCGGCGATCCAGAATTCGAGGACGGGGATCCGCGCGGGGTCGAGGTCGGTGTCGTCCAACGGGTGGGTGTACCGGAACCCGAGCCATTCGCGGTTAGCCTGCTCTGCGAACTCCATCGGATGGAACGGCAGCGCCCGTGGGTCGGCCGTCACGCCGGGTGCATAGGCCAGCGGGTGTTCGCCTGCCCAGAACGGGCGCTCGAAGGTTTCCGGCAGGCCGATGTCTTCGATGATGTCCACCGGATGGGCCGAGAACGAGCGCTTCAGCTCGTCACCTGACCAGTGGGCGAAGGCGCCGATCGACCGCTCGGGCTGCGTGACCAGTAGGAAGGTCTGCGCGGCGCGGACCAGGTCCAGCCACGAGGCATCGAGCTCGGACGGCTTGGCGATGGCGAGGGCGGCGTGGGTCACCACCGTCAGTCCCCCGTACGAGCCCACGAACAGCCGTCCCAGTGGTGCGTCTGCTGCGGCGGCCAGGTTGTTCGGACGGGATCGCACGTCGTTGCCCAGGATCCGCTCGGCGATCGCGCGCGCCGGGGTCTCGTCGGACGCTCCGGTAATGGCGAGGCGCCCCTTGGGATCGGCCACATCGGAGAACCAGATCGTTGCCGCTCTCGCGCCCACTGAAAGCTCCTCCTCGCTCGGTTGTCCGGCCCGTCGGGGCCAGCGGTCTTCCGGGGAACGGGTCAGCTGCGGCCGGTGCCGCGGACACCCAGGAGGACATCTTCCCACGAGGGCATCTCGGGACGCCCGCGGTGCGTCCCGTGCGGCGCGCCCAGGTTCTGCTGTCCCACCGCGACGGGTGCGGCGTCCTGGTCGTTCGATGTTTGCGCAGGGGAGTCGTGGACCGCATCGTCGGCGTCGGTCGCCATCCGCGGGCGGTCGATGCTGCGCAGTGCGCGGCGCGAGTCGGGATCGAGGAGTTCCTTGGCGTGCGCATCCACCGGTGTCGCCGTCCCGCCGTGCGCGCCGGGTGCGTACTTGAAATGGGCCTCGTTGCGAGACTTGCCTACCGCCCAGGCGATGCGTACCACCCACCGGCCGTCAGCGGATTTCCACGCGTCCCACTCCGTGGTGTCCGAGTGCCCGCGGTCGTTCAGCGCGGTCGCCACCACCTCGGCGAGCTTGGCCGCCATCGGTCCGTCGCCGCGCACGGGGTGGGCCAGCGCGGCCATCTCGGCGGCCCGGGACCGTTCCAGCAGAACGGGATTGGCGAAGCGCTCGATCCGTCCGACGGGGACGCCCGCGAGCGACGCCACCTCCTCGATGGTGGCGCCGGCACGGATCCGCGCCTGTATCTCGCGGGGGCGGAGCACTGAGTCGATCTCGATCTGGGTCTGCACCCCGCGGCTGAGGTCACCGCTCACGGCTGCCCTGAGAGTGTCGTCGATCGGGATGCTGAACCGGCCGGACGGGCCGTCGCAGACCACCGACGTGCCATCGTCGTCGAGCCCTACCACCCGCAGTTCCTGCATGACGCAAGGCTAGTGGGTCGGGCTGCTCACGCCTCGGTAGACACGCGCTCGACCACGAAATCGACGCACTCCGTAAGAGCGGTCACGTCGTCGGGGTCGATCGCCGGGAACATGCCGACCCGCAGTTGGTTGCGGCCCAGCTTGCGGTACGGCTCGGTGTCGACGATGCCGTTGGCGCGCAGTTCCTTGGCCACCGCCGCGGCGTCCACCGAATCGTCGAAGTCGATGGTGCCCACCACCTGTGAGCGGAGTGCCGGGTCGGCCACGAACGGAGTCGCGTAGTCGGACTTCTCGGCCCACTCGTACAGGCGCGAGCTGGAGTCCTTGGTGCGCGCGACGGCCCAGTCCAGCCCACCCCGGTCGTTCATCCACTCGATCTGATCAGCGAACAGCAGCAGGGTCGCCAGCGCCGGCGTGTTGTAGGTCTGGTTCTTGCGCGAATTGTCCAGCGCCGTCGGCAGCGAGAGGAACTCGGGGCACCAGCGGTCGGCCAGCTCGCCGACGCGCTCGATCGCGGCGGGGCTCATGATCGC
>CAJCHX010000266.1 GCA_903970215.1 Acidobacteriaceae bacterium | reverse complement strand
GCTCGCCGACCGGGTGGACCCGTCGGCGCAGGCTGCCGTGGTGGCCCTGACCTCGGCAGGGATCCGCACCGTGTTGGTGACCGGCGACAATCCGTATGCCGCCCAGCATGCCGCGGACGCGGCCGGAATCGCGGAGGTCCTCGGCGAGGCAGGACCGGAGGCCAAGGTCGACGTGGTCCGCCAGTTGCAGGCGCAGGGGCACCACGTGGCGCTGATCGGTGACGGAACCAACGACGGGCCCGCTCTGCGAGCGTCCGACTTGGGGATCACGTTCTCAGCCCGTCCCTCGGTGGTGGTCGACGCCTCGGACATGGCGCTGACCACGACGGATCTGGAGGCCGTGCCGAAGGTGTTCGCGTTGTCCCGGCGATTGCACCGGGTGGTCCGGCAGAACCTGGCTTGGTCGTTGGGCTACAACGTCTTCGCGATCCCGCTGGCGGCGACCGGCGTGATCGGCGCGTTGCCGGCGAGCGCGTTGATGGGGCTGTCCTCGGCGGTGGTCGTGGCGAACAGCCTGCGGTTGCGCGGGCGGTAGCGGGGACCAGGGATCGGACCGGGCGAATCTGCTCAGGCCGCGGGGCCGTCGAGGGGGCGGAGGTGACCGCGGTGCCGGCCGCGTGCAGCACCGTCGGGCACAGTCAGAGCGTCGGTGCCCGGCCGGTCGCCATGACGGCGCCGGTCGAGGGGTGTGCCGGTGGGGATCGCGCTGTTCGGAGCCGCCTCGATGGTGTGCGCGACCGGGACGGCGGGTGGCCCGGCGTACAGCACATCGTCGGCGCGCGAGACATCGTCGAACCAGGCGCGGCAGTCGGCGCATTCGGCCAGATGCGCGTCCGTGGCCGCTGGTGCGAGGCCCTCGTCCTCGCCGTCGAGACGCGCCGACAGCGCCTCCTGAGCGATTTCGCAGTCCACGTCTTCATGGTTGCGCATCGTCGCCGCGCGCGCCAGGCTCCGCGGCGAGGGTGACTTCGGTCACGCGGGAACTTTCGGGGGTGCCCAGGCGACTAACTCTCTTTCGAGAACGGGTGGCGTGCGCCCGGGAGGTAGGGGAGCGACGACGTGGTCGATCAGTTGGCGGTGGAGGTGGGGAACATCCCCGTCGCGGGCGCTGCGTGTGCGTCCGGCGCGTGGGCGCGCTGGCGCCCACTTCTGCTGCGGCTGCACTTCTATGGCGGTCTGCTCGCCGGGCCGTTCCTCCTGGTCGCGGTGCTGACCGGGCTGCTGTACACGTTCACCCCGCAGCTGGACGGGATCGTCTTCCGGCACGAGGTGACCGTCGACGGGTACGCGCCCCACGTGCGCAGCCTGGCCGAGCAGATCGCGGCCGCGCGCCAGGTCTACCCGGATGCCACCATCACCAGTGTCAAGCCGCCCACGGTGGCCAGCGAGACCACCCAGATCGCGTTCGCCGCGCCGGGCGTGCCGCAGGACTACACCCGGACGGTGTTCGTGAACCCGTACACCGCGCACGTGCAGGGAACTCTCACCACCTACGGGCAGTGGTTGCCGATCCGGGCGTGGTTCGACGAGCTGCACCGCACGCTGCACCTCGGCGTGGTCGGTCGGTTCTACAGCGAGATCGCCGCGAGTTGGCTGTGGGTGCTCGCGCTGGGTGGCCTCGCCCTGTGGGTCGGCAGTGTCCGGCGCCGTCGTGTGCTGGGTCTGGTGTGGCCGGGGCGAGCGGAGCGACGGGGGATGGATCCGGGGCGAGCGGAGCGAAATACCGGCGGTCGTAGCCGCACCCGTAGCTGGCACGGTGCGGTGGGCGTGTGGATCGTGCTGGGGCTGTTGGCTCTCTCGGCCACGGGGCTCACCTGGTCGCGGTTCGCGGGCGAGCATGTGAGCGAGTTGCGGTCCCAGCTGAGCTGGACCACACCGTCGGTGTCGACGACGGTGCCGCCGGGCGACGAATCGTCGGTACCCGGGGGTTCGTCGGACCCCACCGCGGGTGCCGACGTGGTGCTCGCCAGCGCGGAGCGCCTCGGGCTGCGGGGGCCGATGTGGATGACGCCGCCGGCGGGGCCCGGTAAGGCGTGGCAGGTCGCGGAGAACAAGCGGGATATCCCGACCCGGCAGGACGCTGCTGCGATCGCGCCGGGCGGACAGGTGATCGACGTGGTCCGTTTCTCCGCGTGGCCGCTGACTGCCAAGGTGACCCGGTGGGCGATCGATACCCACATGGGAATCCTGTTCGGCCTCGCCAACCAGATCGCGCTGGCGGCGCTCGCGGTGTGCCTGCTGAGCGTGATCGTGCGGGGCTATCTGATGTGGTGGCGGCGTCGACCGACCAAGGGCGGGCTGGCCGCGGGCCCGGCGCGCGGCATGCTGGGCGGACTCCGGCCGATCGAGGCGGTGGTCGCGGTCGCTGTGCTGGTGCTGATCGGGTGGTTCGCACCGCTGTTCGGCACCACGCTCGGGTTGTTCGTGCTCGGTGATGTCCTGGTCGGGGAGTACCGGCGGCGCACAGCAACCAGGAGGGTTCTCAGCGCATGATCTCCGACACCTATCTGAAGTGGGCCGTGACCGTTGCGTTCGTCGTGACGGCGGTGTTCTGGGTGGCGCGGGCCGCCGCCCGGTCGGCGTCGATCGCGGGCCGGATCACCGGTCTCCTGCATGTGTTGATGTCGTTGGCGATGCTCACGATGGTGTGGAGCAGCCTGCCGGGCGTCTCCGCGTCGGTGGGAATGCCTGTGTTCGGTGCGGCCGCGGTGGTGTTCCTGGGCTTGTTGGTGACCCGGCGTGAGCACCGCGTCGAGAACGGCTATCACGCCCTGATGATGGCGACGATGGTCTGGATGTACGCCGTGATGGACCCATCCATCGTCGGCGGCTCGCAGATGCAGGGCGGCGGCGGTGCGATGGATATGGGCGGGATGACGATGCCCATGTCCATGCCGATGACCATGACGATGCGGTTGCCGTCGTGGGCGGGGTACGTGGATCTGGCGGTCGGGCTGGCCTACGTCGCGCTCGCCGCCACCTGGGTGGCCTACGCCTATCGCGCGGTCGCTGTGTCCCACCATTCCAGGCGCCTCACCGGCGCGATGCAAGCAGTCATGGCGGTGGCCATGGCGGTGATGTTCCTGTCCTATACCGGATAATCGAGGAGAACCCTATGTCCACAACATTCATGCGTCGCTCTGCAGCAGCCGTGGCTCTCGCTGCTGCGGCGACGCTGGCAGTGGCGGGCTGTAGCAGCAGCTCGTCCACCCCGGCGGGCTCGTCGTCTGCGGCGAGCGACACCTCGATGCCGGCGAACATGCCCGGCATGGACATGTCGTCCAGCGCAGCCACCACCACGGAGGACACACCGGTCTCGCCTACGGCGCTGTCCACGCCGCTCACGGACCAGAACGGAAACAGCTTCACCCTCGGGTCGCTGAAGGGTAAGACGATCGTCCTGACGGACATCCTGACGACGTGCCAGGAGGTGTGCCCGATGACCACCGTCAACATCCACGACGTCGCGGCTGCGGTGCATGCCGCCGGGCTGGACAGCAGCGTCGCCGTGCTCGAGGGGACCGTCGATCCCGAGCGGGACGTGCCGTCGCGCCTCCTGGCGTACCAGAAGCTGTACGGGCCGCAGCCGGCGTGGAGCCTGTTCACCGCGGGGACCGGGGCGACGGAGGCGTTCTGGGAGTCGTTCGGGGTGAAGTTCGACCGGGTCAAAGAGGACGACCCCGCGCCGACCGACTGGCTCACCGGGAAGCCGCTCACGTACGACATCGACCACGACGATGCGATCCTGGTGATCGACCCCACCGGCCACATCCGGTGGTCGTCGCACGGGATGGCCAACACGACCGGACACCAGCCGCCGAAGGAGATCTACGACTTCCTCAGTGACGAAGGCCATGACAACCTGAACCACCCGCCGGCGGGTTCGTGGACGGTCGCGGACGTCACGTCGGCGCTGACCACGGTGACCGGTCACAAGGTCTAAGCGGGCAACTGACCTGCTCCGGACACAGAGACCGGCCCGGTATTACCGGGCCGGTCTCTGTGTGTTCGTTGGTGCGCGTGCCTACGTGGTCGCCTTGGAGGCGGATTCCGAACCGCAGGTGCAGTTCTCGCCGCACGCACAGTTCTCGCCGCAGGTGCAGTTCGGGTTGGAGCAACCAGGGGTTACGTTCTTGGTGATCATAATCCCGATCCTACGCGACGTATGCCCACACAAGCATGCATTTGGGCCCATCGGTAGTTTGCCGAAGTCAATTCTTCATATCGCGCCCGGAACGTTCCGCGGTGGCGTCACAATCCGTTCGTACGGTGTGCTCAGCGCAATGTGACGGGAGTTGTGAATGGCCGGGACAGTGGCACCGGAGTCGCCGAGGCTCGATGCCGATCAACGCAACTCGTTCGCCGCCGCCTACTTGGGCTGGACGATGGACGCGTTCGACTACTTCCTGGTGGTGCTGGTCTACGCGGACATCGCGAAGCAGTTCCACGTCAGCCTGGACAAGATGGCCTTCATCACCACGATGACGCTCATCATGCGCCCGGTGGGCGCGTTCCTGTTCGGGCTCTGGGCCGACCGTAAGGGGCGCCGGATCCCGCTGATGGTGGACGTGACGTTCTACTCCATCGTCGGCTTCCTCTGTGCCTTCGCTCCGAACTTCACCGTTCTCATGGTGTTGCGCATGCTCTACGGCCTGGGGATGGGCGGTGAGTGGGGGCTGGGTGCGTCGCTGGCGATGGAGAAGATCCCGTCCAGCCGGCGTGGGTTCTTCTCGGGCATCCTGCAGAGCGGCTACTCGATGGGCTATCTGCTCGCATCGCTGGCGTACCTCGTGCTGGACACCTGGTGGGGGCTCAGCTGGCGGTGGCTGTTCGCGCTCTCGATCGTTCCTGCCGCGATCAGCCTGATCATCCGGTCGCGAGTGCGCGAGTCGGAGGTCTGGGAGCAGACGCAACAGCGGGCCAAGCTGACTCAGACCAGCTTCCGCGACGTGTTCTCGAACCCGGTGATCTGGCGGCGGTTCATCTTCCTGGTGTTGCTCATGACGGCGTTCAACTGGATGAGCCACGGTACGCAGGACGTCTACCCGACCTTCCTCAAGGCCAAGGTCGACGGCGGTCTGCACCTCACGGCGTCGCACGCGACGTGGATCGTGATCGGCTACAACATCGGCGCCATCATCGGCGGAGTGATCGCGGGCGGACTGTCGGAGCGATTCGGTCGGAAGACGGTGATCATCTGGGCCGCGGTGATCGGCCTGCCCATCGTGCCCCTGTTCGCCTACTCACACACCGTCGGCATGATCGCGCTCGGCTCGTTCCTCATGCAGGTGATCGTGCAGGGGGCGTGGGGCGTGATCCCCGCGCACCTCACCGAGCTGTCGCCGGACGAGATCCGCGGCTTCTATCCCGGCGTCACGTACCAGCTGGGTAACTGCCTGGCCGCGTTCAACCTCCCGATCCAGGAGCGCCTCGCTCAGTCGCACGGCTACGGATTCGCGCTGGCGGCAACGATCGTGCCGGTACTGCTGGCGGTGATCCTCCTGACGGCGATCGGCAAGGAGCGCCGCGGCGTCCGGTTCGGGACGGTCGAGACGAGTGTGGCGCCGGCCTGAATCGCGCCAATAGGGATGCAATCGGACCGCGGTCCGGTTATGCTGTGGGCGTGCGAGTGCACACACCGCAATCATCAGGAGGACATGCACCATGGGTGCCGTAGCCACGACCGCAGCCGAACTCGCCGAAGCGCTCGCATCGGGTGCCACCGACATCACCGTCGAGGGCGAGATCACCGGTTCGCCCATGATCACGCTGCCCGCGGGCACGACATTGCGCGGCGGCATCCTGCGGTTCGGCGCCAAGGGCGTGCGATTGACCGCAGACAACACGCTCGACGGCGTCACCGTGCTGACTGCCGACGACGAGGTCGCCATCCTCAACGACACGTCCGTCACCGACCTCGGAACGCTTACGCTGCGCGATGTGCGGACCAACGGGCAGGTGTTGCTGCTTGCCGAGGACGCCGTCCGCGC
>CAJCHX010000265.1 GCA_903970215.1 Acidobacteriaceae bacterium | reverse complement strand
GCGGGAACGGATACGACTTGTGGAACGCCGAACAAGACGCGATCAACGAGGCGGGCGGCGGATACATCCTGGTCTGGGGCTGCAACTGACGGCAGGTCGGCTTCGCCAGGTCGACAACCGAAGTTCGGTAGCCCATACTTTTGGTCATGGTGACACGCAACCCAGACATAGGCGCAGATGGGGTGCCGGTTCTCCACCCGGAGGACGTCGCTCGGTCGCACGATCGTGCCCGGGTCGCCACCGCCCGCGCGCACGGCCGGACCCGGCTGGTCGCGTGGCTGCTGATCGGCCCCGGCCTCCTGGCGATGCTCGGCGAGAACGACGGGCCGAGCATGATCTCGTACGCGACGGACGGCGCGACGTACGGGATCGGGTTCTTTCTTCCGTTCACCGTGGTGCTGTTCGCATTGGCGTACATCTGCCAGGAGATGTGTATGCGGGTGGGTGCGGTGACTCATCGCGGCTATGGACAACTCGTCTTGCAACGCTATGGGCCGGTATGGGGCTGGTTCGGCGCCGGCGACCTACTGCTGACGAATGTCGTCACGCTGGTATCGGAGTTCGTGGCGATCCGGGTGGGCCTGGCCTTCTTCCATATCGGCGCACCGGTCGCAGCGGCGCTGGGGGTGGCGTTGGTGGCGCTCACCGCCGCCGGCGGGCGCTACCGGCGATGGGAACGGGTCGCGTTGGGGTTGGCCGTTTTCAACGCCCTGTTCCTGGTTGCCGCGGTGATGGTCCGCCCCGATATGGGCGCGGTCGGCCATGCGTTCGCCACCTTCAATCCGCTGCCCGGCGGCGACCTCCACACGGTCCTGCTGCTGGTCGCGTCCACGGTCGGCGCCACGGTGACCCCGTGGATGATCTTCTTCCAGCAGAGTGGCTCCGCGGATAAAGGATTGACAGCGCGGGACGTCAATCACGGCCGGTTGGACACCGCGGTGGGAGCAGTGGCCGCGGCGGTGTTCGGCTGCGGCGCGGTGATCGTCGGTGCGGTGCTGCTCACGCACAACGGCGCCTCGCTGCGGGGCCTCTCCGGGGCGGGATTCCCCGGCGCCCTACGCACGGTCTCCGGCACCGGGGTGGCGAGTGTGTTCGCGCTCGGACTCATCGAGGCGGGCGCGGTCGCGATCCTGACGATCTCGGCCAGTACCGCCTACGCCGCGGGCGAATGCATCGGAGTGGGCCACAGCTTCAACTCGGGGCCCCGACGGGCCGCGGTGTTCCACTCCGCGAACATCGGGTGCGCCCTGGTAGCGGCGGTGGTGATCCTCATCCCGGGGGCGCCGCTGTTACAGATCGCGCTGAACGCCAACGTCCTCGCCACGGTCCTCCTACCGGTCTCGTTGCTGTTCCTGGTGATGCTCGCCTCCGACCGCGGGTTGATGGGCTCGCACGTCAACAGGCGCGCGACCACGTGGCTCGGAATGGCCGTCGTCATCGTCGTCGGGTTCTGCGGACTCGCGTACGGCATCGACTCGTTCCTGCAAGCCGTGCACCTGATCCCCAGCACCTCGTGACCCCCCGCCCGGATCCACCCAGCCCACAGTCACCACGAGGAGAGCCCATGCACCTCCCGCCGGCCAATGCCCTGGAACCCGAGCAGCATTCGGCCCACCTCGAACAGCCCGTTGCGCGTGCGCACCTGTCCACGACCACCCACGTCGCGCTCTGGGCGCTGCGCATCGTGGTCCTCTGCGTCACCGCGATGGTCGTCTACGCCTTCGTCGCCCAGCTGGTGTGACGCGGGCGTTCACCAGACGTGGTCTCGTCCCTGCTGCCGGTACCAGTCCAACACCGCCGGATCATCGACGGCCTTCGGGTCGACGTTGACATCGCGGCCGGCCAGGATCGCAGTCACCGGGATCTCCAGCTTCTTGCCGGTTCGGGTGTGCGGAACAGCGGGCGTCAGCACCACCTCGTCGGGCACATGCCGCGGCGACAGTCGTGTACGGACATCCGTCCGGATCCGGTCCACGAGATCGTCCGTCAACTCGGCGCCGGGTACCAAGGTGACGTACATCGGCATCCAATACTTCGCCTCCGGGCCGTCGACACCCACCACCATCGCCTCGACGACCTCGTCGATCGCTTCGACGACCTCGTAGATGTCCGCCGAGCCCATCCGGATCCCGTTGCGATTCAACGTCGCATCGCTCCGGCCCCGGATGATCAGCGATCCCCGCGGCGTCAGCTCCACCCAGTCGCCGTGCCGCCACACGTGCGGCGCCGGGCCGTCAGCCCACTCGTGTTCGAAGTAGGCCGCCCGGTACTTCACTCCGTCGGGATCGTTCCAGAAGTGCACGGGCATCGACGGCATCGGCACGGTGATCACCATCTCGCCGACCTCGCCCACCAGCGGCGTCCGGTCCGGCGCCCACGCCTCGAGCGCGACCCCGAGGTACCGCACCGACAGCTCACCCGGAACCACCGGCACGCCGGGGGAACCGCCCGCGAACGCGGTCACCACGTCGGTGCCGCCGCTCACGGACGACACGGGAATCCCTTGCTGCACATGCTCATCGACCCAAGTGAACAGGTCGGGAGCGAGGGTCGATCCGGTCGATCCGACGGTGCGCAGCACCAGCCGGTGGTCGGCGCCGGGGTTCAGCCCGGCTTTACGCGACGCCTGCAACTGTCCCGGGCTGGTCCCGAAGTAGGTGACGCCCTCGTCCTCGAGCAGCTGCCAGAGCCGATCGGCGTTCGGATACAACGGATTTCCGCTGTGACAGACGATCGTCGCCCCCACCAGCAATCCGGCCGTCCGGTAGTTCCACATCATCCAGCTCAGCGCGGTCTGCCAGAAGAACACGTCCCCCGTGCCCAGGTCGGAGTGCAGCGAGAGGGTCTTGAGTTGCTCGACCAGCACACCACCGTGGCCGTGCACGATGCCCTTCGGCCGGCCGGTGGTGCCGGAGCTCGACAGCACCCACAACGGATGGTCGAACGCCACCTTGACCGCCTCGACCGCGTCCTCCGACGCCGGCGGCAGCGCCGTCACCACCCGCCCGGCGGGCACCCCGAGCAGTCGGGCCAACGCCGCGTTGTCCGCGCGTTTGTCCACGTACTTGCCTGCGTACCGATAACCCTCGCAGGCCACGAGTACCGTCGGCTCGAGCTGGGCCATCCGCCCAGCGGCGCCCTCCGGCGCGTAGTCCTGTCCGCAGCCCGACCAGATCGCGCCCAGCGCGGCGGTCGCAAGGAACGCGATCACGGTGTCCGGCACGTCCGGCATGTAGGCGGCGACGCGGTCGCCGCGGCCCACCCCGAGGTCGGCGAGCAGCCGCTTGGTCGCGGCGACCCGACCGGGTAGCTCCGACCACGCCACCTCGGTGCGGCCGCCGTCCTCCGCGATCCCGATGATCGCGGTCCCGGGCAACTCAGCGTGCCGCAGCACCTGATCGACGTAGTTCACCTCCACCTCGGGAAACCAACGCGCGCCAGGCATCTCAGCCGATGCGAGCACCGGCCCCGGTCGCGGCCCGAGGTCGAGGAAGTCCCACAGAGCCCCCCAGAACGCGTCCGGCCGGGCGACGGACCAGTCGTAGAGCGCGGCGTAGTCGCCCGCCGCGAAACCCTGCCGTACCGCGAAGTCGTCGATCCGAGTCATGCCCGTGTCTCCTCGTCTGCCGCCTCGGCGGCGCGCAGCAACGCGAGTGCCTCTTCCCGCATCTGCACCTTACGAACCTTGCCCGACACCGTCATCGGGAAGTCTTCGACCACGCGCACGTAGCGCGGGATCTTGTGCCGGGCGATCCTGCCGCTCGCGAACGCCCGCAGGTCATCGATCGTGAACGACGTGGCGCCGGCCCGCAGCCGCACCCACGCCATCAGCTCCTCGCCGTACTTCTCGTCGGGCACGCCGATCACCTGTGCGTCGAGGATGTCCGGGTGTGTGTAGAGGAACTCCTCGATCTCGCGCGGGTAGATGTTCTCGCCTCCGCGGATCACCATGTCCTTGATCCGGCCCGTGATCCGCACATATCCCGCGTGGTCCATCGTGGCCAGGTCGCCGGTGTGCATCCAGCCGTCCGCATCGATCGCGGCCTCGGTCTGCTCCGGATCGTTCCAGTAGCCCAGCATCACCGAGTACCCCCGCGTGCACAGTTCGCCGATCTCCCCACGGGGAAGCGGAGTTCCGTCGGTCGATTCCCGATCGCCGGGCCGGCCCAGAATCGGGTCGACCACCTTGATCTCGAGGTGCGGGCCCACCCGCCCGACGGTGCTCACACGTCGCTCGAGCGAGTCGTCCACCCGGGTCTGGGTGGATACCGGCGAGGTCTCGGTCATGCCGTAGCAGATCGACACCTCGCGCATGCCCATCCGATCGATCACCTGGCGCATGACCTCTTCCGGACACGGCGAACCCGCCATGATCCCGGTGCGCAGCGACGACAGGTCGTAGGTGTCGAAGACCGGGAGCGCCAGCTCGGCGATGAACATCGTGGGCACGCCGTAGAGGCTGGTACACCGCTCTTGGGCGACGGCGCGCAGTGTCGCCGCGGGATCGAACGACGGCGCCGGTAGCACCATCGCGGCGCCGCGGCAGACGGCGGCGAGGTTGGCCATGACCATGCCGAAACAGTGGTAGAACGGCACCGGAATGCAGATCGCGTCGCGTTCGGTGTAGCCCACCAACTCGCCGACGAAGTACCCGTTGTTCAGGATGTTGGTGTGCGACAGGGTCGCTCCCTTGGGAGAGCCCGTGGTGCCGGAGGTGTACTGGATGTTGATCGGGTCGCCCGCGGACAGCCGCGCTCCGACACGGTCGAGTTCCGCCAGCTCGTCGGGAGTGGGGTCGGCCGACAGCCGCGCCCAATCGTCGGTGTCGACCAGGATCACTTCCCGCAGTTGCGGATTCCCAGGACGTGCGGCGGCGAGCATCGCGCCGTACTCGGACGAACGGAATCGGGTGGTGGACACCATGACCGAGATCGCGGACTGCGCCAGCGCATAGTCCAGCTCACGCTGCCGGTAGGCGGGGTTGAGGTTGACCAGCACGATCCCCGCCAGCGCCGTACCGAACTGCACGATCACCCACTCGGGCGAGTTGGGCGACCAGATCCCCACGCGGTCACCAGGTTCCACGCCCAGGCGACGGAAGCACGCGGCTACCGCCCGGGCGTCGCGAAGCAACTCGGCGTAGGTCCATCGGCGTCCGCTGGGTACGTCGACGAGCGCCGTGGCCTCGGCGTGCCGTGCGGCGGTGTCGATCAACTGCCCGCCGATGGTGCCGGTCAGCAGTGGCGGCGCGGAATCGCCGCGAGCGTATGAGAGTTCCGGGTCGACCGCGCTGGACGACGCTACCGGGTTGGACGACGCTACCGGGTTGGACATCGCGTAGCTCCTACTCGGCTTCTGCGGGGGCTCGGGACACGATGGCACGGGCCTGCGCCAGCAATGGGGCGTCGATCATCTGCCCGCGGACCGCGAACACACCGTGCGGTGCGCCGGATTCGCCCGATGTCGCAGTGAGAACCGCACGTGCCCAATCCAGTTCGTCGTCGGTGGGCCGATAGGCCGCGCGGATCACCGGGACCTGCGAGGGGTGGATGCAGACGGTGGCGGCGTAACCGAGGGCCACTGCGTCGAGGGCCTCGGCGCGCAGGCCGTCGACGTCGGCGATATCGATGTGCACCGAGTCGAGAGCGAATCGATCGAATGCGGCCGCCGCGAGGCGGACCACCGACCGGACGTGTCGGGCGACGTCGCGGTAGGTGCCGTCGGGGAACCGGCTGGACCGCCCGCCCATCGCGGCCACCAGATCCTCGGCTCCCCACATCAGGCCGATACACCGAGGGTGCGCGGCGATCTCGTGCACGTTCACCGCGCCCAGCGGCGTCTCGATCAGCGCGATCACCTGCAGGCCATCGACCTGGGCCAGCCGGTCCAGCTGGTGCGCGTGCTCGGTCTTGGCGAGCATCACCACCCGGTAATCGGTGCGCTCGACCGCCGCCACATCGGCGGCGAAGTCGAAGGTGCCCAGCGCATTCACGCGCACCACGGTGCGTTGCGGGTCGAGTCCACCGGCGACCAGCGCCGCTCGAGCAGCAGGCCGCGCCTCGGCGGTGACCGCGTCCTCCAGATCCAGGATCACCGCATCCGAACGGTCGGCGGCCTTGGCGTAGCGCTCCGGGCGATCAGCCGGACAGAACAGGATCGCAGGACCGGGCGGCTGCCAGACCGCACCATCGAGTTCCCAGTGGCGACGCATCGTCATTCCTCCTTCGGAGCTCTGCGCACTAATGTGGCGCGCTCGGCGACGGCGACCACCGCGCCGTTCTGGTTCCGCGCGACATGCCGCAGGTGGACGACACCCTCGCCCGGTCGGGATCTCGACTCGCGCCTGCCGGTGCACAGCGTCTCCGCGTAGAGCGTGTCTCCCGCGAATACCGGGTGTGGAAAGGCGATCTCGGAGAATCCCAGGTTGGCGACGAGGGTGCCCTGGGTCAGCTGCGCCACCGACAGCCCCACCAGCGTCGAGAGCGTGAACATCGAGTTGACCAGGCGCTGGCCGCCGAAGCCGGGTTGCTGCGCCGACCACGCCGCGTCCAAGTGCAGAGCCTGGGTATTCATCGTCAGCGTGGTGAACAGCACGTTGTCGGCCTCGGTCACCGTACGGCCCGGGCGGTGCTCGTAGAGCACGCCTTCTTCGAACTCGTCGAACCAGAGGCCGCGTTGCGTCACCCGGCGGACGGGCTCGTGGCCCGGCGCGTCCCCGTCCGGCTCCCGCTGCCCCGTCATGCCGGAAGTCCCAGCGAACGGGCGATGAGCATCAGCTGCACCTCGGTGGTTCCCTCGCCCACTTCTAGGATCTTGGAGTCGCGGTAATGCCGCGCCACGGGATACTCGTTCATGAAGCCGTAGCCGCCGTGGATCTGAGTAGCCATGCGCGCGTTGTCCATCGCCGCCTCGGAGGAGATCATCTTGGCGATCGACGCCTCCTTCTTGAAGGGCTTTCCCGCCACCATCTTGTGCGCGGCTTCGTAGTACGCGGTACGGGCGGCGAAGGCACGGGCCTCCATGCGCGCGATCGCGAACGACACCGACTGGTATTCGGCGATCGGCTTGCCGAAGGACCTGCGCTCCTTGGCGTATTTCACGCATTCGTCGACGCAGCCCTGCGCAGCGCCCGTGGCCAGCGCGGCGATCGCGACCCGGCCCTCGTCGAGGATGGACAGGAAGTTGGCGTAGCCGCGTCCCCTTTCTCCGAGGAGGTTCTCGCGCGGAACGCGGGCGTCGCTGAACGACAGCGGGTGGGTGTCCGAAGCGTTCCACCCGACTTTGTTGTACGCGGGCTCGACGGTGAATCCCGGTGTGCCGTTGGGCACGATGATCGTCGAGATCTCCTTGCCGCCGCCGGCGCCGTCCCCCCGTCGGCTCGCTCGCCCGTCCCGAGTACCGGTGACTGCGGTGACCGTGACGAACCGGGTGATATCGGTGCCCGAGTTGGTGATGAACTGCTTGGCACCGTTGATCACCCAGCTGTCGCCGTCCTCCTTGGCGGTGGTTGCGGTACCGCTCGCGTCGGATCCACACCCCGGCTCGGTGAGACCGAACCCGGCGAGGGCGCGCCCCGCCGCAAGGTCCGGCAACAGCGCCTGCTTCTGTTCCTCGGTGCCGAACTTGTAGATCGGCATCGCGCCCAGGCCCACACCCGCTTCGAGCGTCACCGCCACCGATTGGTCGATTCGCCCCAGTTCTTCGAGCGCGAGGGCCAGGGCGAAGTAGTCACCACCCATGCCGCCGTACTCCTCCGGGAAGGGGAGGCCGAAGAGGCCCATGTCCCCCATCTGCCGGATCACGTCGTACGGGAAGGTGTGGTCGCGGTCGTGCTCCGCCGCAACGGGCGCCACCACCTGTTCGGCGAAGTCCCGCACCGTCTTCCGCAGGTCTTCGTATTCGGTCGTCAACTCTGTCACCGCAGTGCCTCCTCAGTATCGATGTGCGCCGTCACGTCCGAGCTTCGACCGTCCGGCGCGATGGGATCGAGCGCTGCGATGCTCGCCAGCATCTGGTCGGCGGTCACCTTGTCCCCCACCGCAACCGCGATGTGTACGACGCCGTCGTGCGGCGCGGTGAGCGGGTGCTCCATCTTCATGGCCTCGACGATCACCACTGTCTCGCCCTTGGCCACGCTCTGGCCGTCGGCGACCGGCACCGCCACGACCGTTCCCGGCATCGGGCTGGCGACGTCGTCGTCGCGGTGGAGCTCGTCCTCGCGGGCGGCCACCCGCGCGCGCCGGACGATGTGCGCCCCATCGGTGCCCGCGTACCAGTAGCGCTCACGGAGAGATGCGGGGTCGCCCGCGCCGTCCGGCACGACGACGATGGGCCGCCCGAGCCCGTCTACTTCCAGCCGGCCGTCGTCGAGGCGCGCACGCAGCGTGGTCTCGCCGTCCTCGGTCGTCACCGTGACGACACCCGGCGACACGGCCACCTCGGCTCCCTCGAACCGGACCACGGTGGGCACGGGACCGCCTATGCGCCAACCGGTCTCGGTCCCCCACGCGCCGACCGCGGTATCAACGTTCCGCGCGTCGCCTACTGCGCGCAGCCCCGCCGCCACATAGGCGTCGACGGTGACGGGCTGCCGCTCGTACGTCGGGGCGAGGCGGTCGAGCAGTTCCGTATCGAGACGCCCCGACACCACCGCCGCGTCGGCGAGGACGAACCGGCAGAAGTCGACGTTGGTGCGCAGCCCAGCGACCTGCGTGCATGCGAGCGCGTCGTCGAGAAGCGCCAGAGCCTCGGCCCGGTCGGTGCCGTGCACGATCACCTTGGCCAGCATCGGGTCGTAGTCGCTGCCCACCACGTCGCCGGCCGCGATCCCGGAGTCGACGCGTGCGCGCTGCGGCCAGCGCAGCCCGAGCACAGTCCCGCCGGTGGGCAGGAATCCGGCCGCGGGGTCCTCTGCGTACACGCGGGCCTCCACAGCGTGGCCGGTGAGGGTCACGTCGTCCTGCCCGAACGCGAGCGGTTCACCCGAGGCCACCCGAATCTGCTGCTCCACCAGGTCGATTCCCGTCACCAGCTCGGTGACCGGGTGCTCCACCTGGAGGCGCGTGTTCATCTCCATGAAGAAGAACTCGTCGGGTCGGTGCGCGGACACGATGAACTCGACCGTCCCTACGCCCGTGTACCCGACCGATCGCGCGGCGTCGCACGCCGCGGCGCCTATCCGGGCGCGGGTGTCGCCGTCGAGCAACGGCGACGGCGCCTCCTCGATCACCTTCTGATGGCGCCGCTGCAACGAACACTCGCGCTCGCCCAGATGCACCACGTTCCCGTGCAGGTCCGCCAACACCTGCACCTCGATGTGCCGCGGAGTGTCCACGAACCGCTCGAGGAACAGGGTGTCGTCACCGAACGCGGCACCGGCCTCTCGCCGAGCGGCGGCCAGCGCCGCCGGCAGCTCCGACGGGTCGGCGACGCGGTGCATGCCCTTGCCACCGCCCCCGGCGCTGGGCTTGATCAAGACCGGGAAGCCGATGCCGCCGGCCGCATCGAGCAGGTCGGTGTCGGTCAGTCCGGGCCGCGAGATCCCCGGCACCACCGGCACGCTCCGCGCGGACACCGCTGCCCGGGCGGCGATCTTGTCGCCCATCGTCTCGATGGCCGCCGCCGGCGGTCCCAGGAACACGATGCCGGCGTCGGCCAAAGCGTGGGCGAAAGCAGCATTCTCCGAGAGGAATCCGTAGCCGGGATGGACAGCGTCGGCCCCAGTGCGGCGG
>CAJCHX010000264.1 GCA_903970215.1 Acidobacteriaceae bacterium | reverse complement strand
GGCTGGTGGCGGCGCACATACCGCCCGAGACCGACGGCCCCACCTACTCGCGCGGTCTCGCCGCTGCGATGTCCCGCGCCGACGGCTTCATCGCGCTCTCGCCGCGGCACTGGGCGGAGGCCACGGAGTTCCAATCGCTCGGCGACCGCTGGTTCGCCGCGCCCAACGGCGTCGCGTCGCGCGCGGACCTCGATGCGGTCCCCGAACGTCCGCCCGTCCCGGTCCGCCCGCGCCTGGCGATGCTCTCCCGCATCGTCGAGCACAAGAACCCGCACCTGTTGGTCGAGGCGCTCGCCGGCCTGCGCGACCTCGAATGGGATCTGTCGATCTTCGGCGACGGGCCCGACCGGGAGCGGCTCGAGGCGCTCACCCCACCGGATCTGCGCGACCGGGTGCACTGGCGCGGCTGGTCGCCGGGCCCCGACCACGCGCTGGCAGAGGCCGATCTGCTGTGCGTGCCCAGCCGCTCGGAGGCGTTCCCGCTGGTCATCCTCGAGGCGATGGCGCGCCGGGTGCCGGTCGTATCCTCGTCGGTGTGCGCCGTCCCGGACATGCTGGACGGCGGCCGCGCGGGCGCACTGGTCGACGACGTCACCGTCGAGGGCTGGCGCACGGCGCTGAAAGACCTGCTCACCCGCCCCGGCGACTGGCGCGCGCTCGGCGACCGCGGGTTCGAGCGGATGCGCGAGTTGTACACGATCGAGGCCATGGCGGACGCCTACGAGCGGGCGTTCGAGGCGGTGGACGCGTGAAACCCGGTCGGCTGCTGTGGCTGTCGCCGTGGATGCGCCCGCTGGCGCGGGTGTACTGCGAGGCGCTGCGCGCGGACGGCTGGGACGTGGTCCTGGTGACCTCGGACCAGCACCCGGAGTCCGACGCAGCGCGCGACTACGAGTGGGTGCTCGACCCGCGGCCCAAGACGCCGTCGACGTGGCGTCCGTTCGCCGCGCGGCTGCGGGACGCGCACCGGTTCGCGCCCGACGTCGTGGTCACCGAGTTGGTGCGTGACCCACGCTGGATCGCCCTGGCGGGCCGCGCGCCCCGGGTGCGGCTGATCCACGACGACCGGCCGCACGGCAGCGACGAGGAGCTGCCCGGCTGGGAGCGGTCACTGTTCGGTCGGTGGGGGGCCTCGTCGTCGGCGACGCTGGCGTTCAGCGACTACGTGGCCCGCGCGGTCGGCGCCGACGCCGTGGTTCCGCTGACCAGCGACCTCGACCCGGCTCGCGTGCCGGCGCTGGTGCCTGCCGCCGACCGGCGCGATTTCGTGTTGGTCGGGCGGCTCAACTCCTACAAGAACCTCGACGTGACGCTCGCGGCGTGGCAGCAGCACACGAGCGGACCCGGTTGGCGCGGCGACGATCTGGTGCTGATCGGCGACGGTGACATCGCGGCGCCGCTGGGCGACCACGTCCGGTGGGTGCGCGGGCCCTACAGCTACGACGACGTGCTGGCACCGATGGCGGCCGCCAAGGGGTCGCTGGTGCACTACCGCCGTGCCACGCAGAGTGGCGTGCAGGTGCTGGCGATGCAGCTCGGCGTGGTGCCCATCGTGTCGACGGAGGGTGCACTGCCCGAGTTCCAGCCGCCGGGCGAATCCGCGATCGGCGTCGACGACGTCGCCGGACTGGCCCGCGCATTCGATGCACTGGCCGACCCGGAGGCCGCTGCGCGCCGTGGTGCGGCGGCGCTCGAGCACTACCGCACGCAGTACGCGGCGGACGTGTCCGCGGCGCGACTCAGCGACGAACTGCGGTCTGTGATCAGCTGACGCGGGTCCCGCGGGGTCGCGCGCTCAGTTCCGTCCACAGATCACCCAACCGCGCATACCAGCCCGAGATCTCGAAATCGGCGGCCCGCGCACGCGCTGCAGCGGCGAGCGCGGCCCGGTCCTGCGGGTCGCCCGCGACCCGCGCGAGGGCGGCCGCAAGGGCAGCCGTGTCGCCCGGCGGCACGAGCAGCCCGTCCACACCGTCCGTGACGGCCTCCGGGATACCACCCACCGGGGTGGTGATGGGCACCAACCCCACGGCCATCGCCTCGAGCAGCGCCATCGGCAGGCCCTCGTCGTAGCTCGGCAGAACGAACACCTGGCTGGCAGCCAGGACCCGGTCACGTTCCTCGGGTCCGATCCAGTCCCGGACGGTCACCGTCTCGCCGACGCCCGCGTCGCGTACCGCGGCGCGCACCTCCTCGACCTCGCCGTCGCCGGCGAGGGTGATGTGCAGCGACGCGCGCACGTCGGCGGGCAGGGCGGCGACGGCGCGGACGATGTCGTAACTCCCCTTCCGCGTGCCCAACCGGCCGAGGGCGACGGCCTGCACCCGCTCGGCAGCCTGCCCGACGGCATTCGGCGGCAGCGCCACCGGGTTGTACAGCACCTCCACGGCGTCCTCGGGCAGTTGCAGGGCCGCCCGATACTCGTCGGCGAGGCCGCGGCCGAGCACCAGCCACCGGTCGCCGGGCAGGGCCGCGCGGACCAGCCGCTGCGCGGCGGGCGGAAGGCCGGTGAGCCAACCGCCGAAATCGAAGCTGTGGCCGTGGATCACCGCCGGCACCCCGCGCAAGCGGGCCGCCCAGAGCGGCAACGCCTTTCGCAGGATGCTGCCGCCGTGAGACAGGTGCACGTGCAGTACGTCGACGCGACCGGCCAGGATCAGCCAGGTGCTCAGCACCATGCCCGTGATCCCGACGCGTATCCGTGTGGCGACGTCGGCATCGACGTAGGTGGGGACCGTCCGGATATCGACTCTGGCATCGGGATCCGCCTGCATCAGCGCGGCGACGGTGGCCATTCCCCCGCGGCTGTTGGGCCCGGCAGGGGCGGGGCCGACCACGAGGACCCGTACGGGTCGCGCACGCTCGCCCCGGGGTGCGGGCTGCGACTCTAGTTCGTTCACTGCTACAGAGTAAACGGGGACCGTGCTGTCGTGAATCGTGCCGAGCCGTAACAACGACACCGGCCGGCGCGGCGAGACCGACAGCGCCTGGCTGGCGTCAGGGCTGCCGCTCGATCCAGCTGTCGGTGTCGTTACGCACATTTCGACGCGACGGGGCCCCTAGCGGTGTTTTCCGGCACACCGGCACAGCCGAATTCGCCACATCAAGGCCCGGGCGGTAGCGATTCGCCACAGTGAATGACAGACTCCTCCCGTGCGCGGAATCATCCTGGCCGGAGGCACCGGCTCGAGGCTGCACCCCATCACGCTGGGGGTGAGCAAGCAGCTGGTCCCGGTCTACGACAAGCCGATGATCTATTACCCCCTGTCGACGCTGATCCTGGCCGGTATCCGGGACATCCTGATCATCACCACCCCACACGACCGGGAGCCGTTCGCCCGCCTGCTGGGCGACGGATCGCAGTTCGGGGTGTCCTTGACCTACGCCGTGCAACCCAGCCCCGACGGGCTGGCCCAGGCCTTCGTGATCGGCCGCGACCACGTCGGATCCGACTCGGTAGCCCTGGTGTTGGGCGACAACATCTTCTACGGCCCCGGCCTGGGCACGCAGCTCAGCCGATTCGACGGTATCGACGGCGGTGCGGTGTTCGCCTACTGGGTGTCGGACCCCGAGCGGTACGGCGTCGTGGACTTCGACTCATCGGGACGGGCGACGGCGCTGGTGGAGAAGCCGACGGAGCCGACCTCCAACTACGCCGTCCCCGGCTTGTACTTCTACGACAACGACGTGGTCGAGATCGCGGCGGAGCTGAAACCGTCCGACCGCGGCGAGCTCGAGATCACCGACGTCAACCGGACCTACCTCGAACAGGGTCGCCTGCAGGTGGAGGTCCTGCCGCGAGGCACGGCGTGGCTCGACACCGGTACCGTCGACTCGCTGCTCGACGCCGGCACCTACGTGCGCACCATCGAACAGCGGCAGGGGCTGCGGATCGGCGTGCCCGAAGAGGTGGCGTGGCGCCGCGGCTTCCTCACCGATGAGCAGCTCGCGGAACGCGCTGCGCCGCTGGTGAAGTCGGGATACGGCGCATATCTTCTGGGACTGCTGGAGCGGGAGGGCAAGCGATGACACTGTCGGTACGACCGCTGAAGATCGGCGGTGCATGGGAGTTCACCCCGCAACAGTTCGGCGACGACCGGGGCCGATTCCTCGAATGGTTCAAGGCCTCGGAGTTCGAGGCCGCGGTAGGCGCGCCGCTGAATCTGTTACAGGCCAACTGTTCCGTGTCTGCGGCCGGGGTGTTGCGCGGGATCCACTACACCGACGACCCGCCCGGGCAGGCCAAATACGTCACCTGCGTTCGGGGTGCATTCCTGGACGTGATCGTCGACCTGCGGCCCGACTCCCCCACCTTCGGGCAGTGGGACAGCGTGCTCCTCGACGACATCGACCGGCGCGCGGTGTACCTGTCGGCCGGTCTCGGACACGCGATCCTCTCGCTCGAGGACGATTCGACGGTGATGTACCTGTGCTCGCTCGAATACACCCCCGAGTTGGATCACGACCTCGACGCCCTCGACCCGACCCTGGCGATCGACTGGCCCACCACGGCACGCGACGGCTCTCCCCTGACCTACGTGCGCTCCGGAAAGGACGCCGTGGCACCGTCGTTCAACGAGGTGTTCCGCGCACCGAAGGTCCCCTAGGACGGGGCGGTCACGGAGACTTCGCGAGCGGCGGGAGCTGAACCGACGCCTGGGTCATTCCGGCGACTATCGAGTCGAGGTACACGGTAGCGTCCACCTGGATCGAGGGGTCGCGCTGATAGCCCAGCTCCCACGTGCTGAACGGACCGTCCGAGCTGTTGGGGTTGGAGCCGTCGGCCGCCCTCGCCGGGTACAGCGTCCCGCCCAGGGGCCGCCACCCGTCGGCGATCTGTTTGCCGTCGCGCCACACGGACACCTCGGCCTTGTGGGGATCCGTCGAGAAGACGATGTGCCACGTCCAGGCGATCCACTGACCCGTGACGACCGGGCCCAGATCCGCACTCGACGCTCGGTTGCCATCCGGATGACTGAACCCTCCTTCCGCTGCGAACCGGTCCGTTCCGGTACGGACCGTCATCATCAGAGGCGGCGTTCCCAGTCCCGAGTTCTTCCACTGCACCAGATTCTGATATTTCGTGCTATTGGTCGGAAATCCCGGACTCAGGCGCATGTACCACGCGAACCAGAGATCGTCTCCGTCGGTCAGTTGCTGCAACTCGTTCGAGAGTGGCACCGACTCGCACTCTCTGCCGCCGGGTGGAATCCGATAAGCGCCTGCGTAGTGGCCGTTGGCGACCACAGACCCTTCGACCTGTGGAGCCGACGGGTCGAAATCCTCCTGTTGCGGATCTGCGAACTGCGACAGGGTCCCGGTCTCGTAGTCTCCGACCCAGATCGGGCGGTCGGGCGCGCGACCCGGCGCGCAGCCCGCAGCACACACGGACGCCGCCACCAACAGTGCACAGACCCGCCCCATGACACGCGGCAGGCCTGTCTGCGTCTTCTTCACACGATCAGTATTCCAGACCCTCGAAGAGATATCGTGACAATTGGTCAATTCACCGCGCGTCTGGCAATTGCCTGAACGCTTGCACCACGTCCGCGCAGGGTTGCCCGGGCCCCCGAAATAGCGCATTACTCGACCCGTCGCTCAGTTCGTATGTAGGCCACGCCAGCGCGCCCACGCGATTTGGGCCGGCAGTCACCAGCCGGCCGACAG
>CAJCHX010000263.1 GCA_903970215.1 Acidobacteriaceae bacterium | reverse complement strand
GGATACGGCTTCCCGTCCAGCACACCCTTGAAGATCACCCGGTCACTGTATCCCGCGTAAGCTGGTCGTTCGAGATGGATCCATGAGGTGGGAGGTGACCCGCTCGATGTCGACCACCGACGATCGCAGGTTCGAGGTGCTCCGAGCCATCGTCGCCGACTATGTCGCCACGCACGAGCCGGTCGGCTCGAAAGCGCTCGTCGATCGACACCAGTTGGGGGTCTCGTCGGCCACCGTCCGCAACGACATGGCGGTGCTCGAAGCCGAGGGTTACATCGCGCAGCCGCACACCAGCTCCGGCCGGATCCCCACCGACAAGGGGTACCGGCAGTTCGTCGACCGTATCGCTGCGGTCAAGCCGCTGTCGCCGGCCGAGCGGCGCGCGATCCTGCAATTCCTCGACTCGGGTGTCGACCTCGACGACGTGCTCCAGCGCTCTGTGCGGTTGCTCGCGCAGCTCACGCGGCAGGTGGCGGTCATCCAGTACCCGGTCCTCACGTCGGCACGGATCCGGCACCTCGAAGTGGTCGCTCTGGCCCCGTCGCGACTCCTGCTGGTGTTGATCGTCGACAGCGGGCGCGTCGAGCAGCGGATCGTCGAACTCGGTACTCGGCTCGGTGACGACGACGTCTCGCGGCTTCGCGATCTGTTCTCCGGTGCGGTGCACGGCCAACGCATCCCGGATGCGTCGGTGGCGGTCGCGGATCTCGCGCCGATCGCGCCGCCGGACCTGCGCGACGCGGTGATCCGCTGTTCGACGGTGCTGGTCGAGACCCTGGTGGAGCGGCAGGACGATCGGCTGGTGTTGGGCGGCACCTCCAACCTGACCCGCAACGCCGCCGATTTCGAGGGGCTGTCCGGCTCGCTGCGCAGCGTGCTGGAGACGCTCGAGGAGCAAGTGGTGGTGCTCAAACTGTTGGCTGTCACCGAGGCTCCGGGGACGGTGACGGTGGCGATCGGTGCGGAGATGCGGGACGAGAACCTGCGTGGCGCGTCGGTGGTGTCCACCGGTTACGGCACCGCGGGCGCGGTGTTCGGCGGGGTCGGCGTGCTCGGCCCGACCCGGATGGACTACCCCGGCACGATCGCGGCGGTCGCCGCGGTCGCGCGGTATGTGGGCGAGGTGCTGGGCGGACGGTGATATCCGCCGCGGCCGTCGTTCGTGGTGTCGGCTGTCGATAGTGGACAATGGAGCGATATCCGCTCGGCGAACAGCCGGACGACGTATCGTCAGCACAGGTAAGGACAACCGCTCACAGTGGCCCGTGACTATTACCGGATCCTTGGGGTCGACTCCAAGGCGACCGACCAGGAGATCAAGCGCGCGTACCGGCGGCTCGCGCGTGAGCTGCACCCCGATGTCAACCCCGACGACTCGGCGCAGGAGCGCTTCCGGGACGTCTCGGACGCATATGAGGTGCTCAGCGACCCCGAGAAGCGTCGCATCGTCGACATGGGTGGCGACCCGCTGGACAGCTCGCCCGGCCCGGGCTTCGGCGGGTTCGGCGGGGCAGGTGGTTTCACAGGCGGTCTGGGCGACGTGTTCGAGGCGTTCTTCGGCGGCGCCGCCGGAGGTTCGGGCCGGGGGCCACGTAGCCGGGTGCGCCCGGGTAACGACGCGCTGATCCGTATGCAGCTGGACCTCGAGGAGTGCGCGGCGGGGGTCAGCAAGGAGATCACGGTGGACACCGCGGTGCTGTGTGACAAGTGTCACGGCTCGGGTACCGATGGCGACACCCGGCCCGAGACATGTCCCACCTGCCACGGCGTCGGTGAGGTGCAGTCGGTGCAGCGGTCGTTCCTCGGCCAGGTGATGACATCGCGGCCCTGCCCGACGTGCGGCGGTGTGGGCGAGGTGATCGTCGACCCGTGCACCAAGTGCGGCGGCGACGGTCGTGTGCAGAAGCGGCGCACCATGACGGTCAAGATCCCCGCCGGAGTGGGCGACGGGATGCGGGTGCGGCTCGCGGCGCAGGGTGAGGTGGGCCCGGGCGGCGGCCCGGCCGGCGACCTCTATGTGGAGGTGGTCGAGCGGGAGCACGAGTTCCTGGTCCGCGACGGCGGAACACTGCATGCGACGGTCCGGGTGCCGATGTTCGACGCCGCCCTCGGCGGCGCGGTGTCGGTCCCGACGGTGCTGGACGGCCAGATCGAGGTGGAGATCCCCGCCGGCACGCAGCCGGGGGATACCCGCACGGTGCGCGGCCACGGCATGCCGCAGGTCAACGGGGGCGTGCGGGGAAACCTCGTCGTGCACTTCGATGTGCAGGTGCCCGCCAAGCTGGACAAACGCCAGGCCGAGAAACTGCGGGCGTTCAAGGAACTGTTCCCGGAGGCCTCACCCTCCGTCGCGCGGCGCGGCACCGACGCACACGAGGGTGTCTTCTCCCGGCTGCGCAACAGCTTCGCCGGGCGGTAGCCGCCGGTGGCCGCGACCGTCTTCCTGGCTCCCGAGGTGCCCAGGGTGGGCGCGACGTACGTGCTCGGCGGGGATGAGGGGCGGCACGCCGCGGCGGTCCGGCGGATCCGGGAGGGCGAGCGTCTGGTCCTGTCCGACGGTGCGGGTCGCCTCGCGCGGTGTACCGCGACCGCCGTCGGCAAGGCGGAGGTCACCGTCGTGTGCGACGAGGCGTGGGATGTGCCGGCGCCCCGCCCCACCGTGACGGTGGTGCAGGCGATCCCGAAGTCGGACCGGTCGGATCTGGCCGTCGAGCTCGCCACCGAGGCGGGGGCCGACGCCTTCGTGCCGTGGCAGGCGAGCCGTTGCGTTGCGAAGTGGGATGGCAAGGCGGACAAGGCGGTTGCGCGCTGGCGCGCCATCGCGCGGGCTGCGGC
>CAJCHX010000262.1 GCA_903970215.1 Acidobacteriaceae bacterium | reverse complement strand
CGCCGCCGAGCCGCAGCTCGACGTCCGCTTCATCGCCTAAGGGGTTGTCGAGCACGACGTGCATCTGCGAGGCCGCAAAGGCTAACGGTCGAGCCTGCGAGGACCGTCGCCTGCGGGTATCACCACGATCACACCTTCGGTCACTGGCTCATGCCGGCGCGCGACCGCATACTCACCGCCATGCCCGGTTTCACCGTCGACGGAGACAGCCTCGCCGCCGTCGAGAACGTGCTCGGCGGTCTCGCCCAGCAGCTCGGCTCGATCTCGGTCGACACCACCCAGTACGGCGACATCATGGGCGGCGGCCATCTCCCGGACGTGATGGACGCCTTCAACCACGAGTGGACGCACGGGATCTCCGTCGTCGCCCACGAGATCGACCAGCTCTCCGCGCATCTGCGCCAGGCCGTTCACCACTACGAGAAGGTCGACGGTCAGGTGCAGCAGAGGTCCAAGGGCCACATCGGTGGGGGCGCCAGGCCCGTCCACAAGGTCATCACCAGCCCCGGGGGCGGCTCGCACCGCCATCACACCGGCACCAGCACCACGAGCATCGGCGGGGGTCCGGGGAGCACGGGCATCGGCGTCACCCACGTCGGCACCGGCTCGGGGGGCACCGGCATCGGCGTCACCCGCATCGATCGCGACGGCGAGGAGGACGGCACGGGCGCCGGCACCAAGCTGCGCCGCACCCCGACCGGCGAGCCCGGTCTGACCCCCGTCGCTGCGTAGAGGATCGCGATGGCCACGTGGACCCCCGAACCGACCCCGACGCCCATCACCGATCCGCTCACCGATCCGCTCGCCGTCGCGCTGCGCAACGCGCGCCCCGACGATCTGGCGCTGCTGCAGAGGGACTTCCTCACCGCCGCCGAGCAGGCCCGCAGCACTGGCCGCGGACTCACCCAGGCCGCCGGTGACACCCAGTGGACCGGCGCCGCCGCCGACGCGTTCCGCAGCGCCGTGGGCGAGTTGCCCACACACCTGGCGGCGATCGACGCGGGCTACTCGAGCGTCGCCTCGGCGCTGTCGAGCTACATCGACCGCGTCCCGCAGTACCAGAGCCAGTTCGCCGGCTACACGGCGCAGCTCGAGGAGGCGCAGATGCGCCAGGACGGTCAGCAACAGACCTATGACACGGCCCGCGCCGCCTTCGACAGGGTGCTGCACACGGCGCCCGGCCCCGGCCACGCGGCGGCGCTGAGCCGGGCCCAGGGCGAACTGAACGCGGCCCAGCGCCAGCTCGAATACTGGAACGGCCAGGTCACGCGACTGACCTCACGGGCCGCCGAGGTGCTCGAGGACTTCCTCACGTCGCGCGAGACCTGCCGCCATCTCGTCTCGCAGGCGGCAGCGGCCGCCCCCCAGCCGGTGGTCAAGCCGATCAAGGTGATCGCGTCGTCCGGCACCGTCACCGGGGGGGTGTCGACCAGCCCGACCGGTGGCCAGGACGGCGTGGCCACGACCGTGACGCTGCCGGTGATTCCGCTCGACGCCCCGGCGGACGTCCGCGCCAAGCTCAACGCCATGAACGACACGATCGGCTCGCTGATGGGCACGCCGTACGTCTACGGCGGCGGACACGGAGCGCAGTTCGGCCCGAGCGCCGGTGGCCTGGACTGCTCCGGGTTCGTCTCGACCGTGCTGCACTCCGCCGGCTACCTCTCGACCCCGCAGACGACGCAGGGCCTGGCCGCGCAGGCGGGCCTGGCGACGGGGCACGGCCGCTACGTGACCCTGTATGACCGCGTCGACGCGGGTGACAACGACCACGTGATCATGTCGATCAACGGTCACTTCTTCGAGGAGGGCGGCAGCGGCGGAACGCAGAACGTCCACGCGTTCACTCCGACCGCGTCGTACCTGGCGTCCTTCAACCGGGTGATGCACCCGGTCGGTCTCTAGACCGGGGGCGCCGTGTCACCGCTGACCCAGCGGGTACATTGGGACCGTGCGCGCGCAGCAACGTGCGGTCATGGGGGCGTCGATCAGCCCGACCGAGCTGCAGGATCTGATCCGGACCGAGCGGCGGGGCGAGCCCTTCCTGTTCCTGCGCGACGGCGACGGCGCCCAGCAGCTGGTGGCGCTCGACGGCGAGCGGTTGGTCGTCGGCCGTGCGCCGGGCTCGGACCTGCAGATCGCGTGGGATCCCCGCGTCTCGGGAGTGCACGCTCATCTCGAGCGCCGCGGCCCCAGCTGGGTGCTCGAGGACGACGGGCTCTCGCGCAACGGGACGTTCGTCAACGGCGACCGCCTGCGCGGCCAGCGGACCCTGCGCGACGGCGACGTCATCTCCGTCGGCGACACCACGATCGGCTTCCGTCATCCGGTCAACGAGCAGGTGCTCGCGACCGTCACGGTCCCGGCGGTCGCGCCGCCCGAGGTCTCCGATGCCCAGCGACGGGTGCTCGTGGCCCTCTGCAGGCCGCTGGGCGGGGGCGAGGACAGCCCGTCGGCGCCGGCCACCAACGAGCAGATCGCCGACGAGCTGTTCCTCAGCCTCTCGGCGGTCAAGGGTCACCTGCGCGTCCTGTTCGCGCGCTTCGGGCTCGACGAGGCGCCGCAGAACCAGAAGCGGCTGCTGCTCGCCGAGCGGGCGCTGCAGACGATGGTCGTGCGCCCGACCGATCTGCAATAAACGCGTCCAGCCGCCTCGACGCCGCGCCGCTGATCCGTAAAATAGATCTGAGGATGTCTGTGGTCGTTCCCGTCTCCGGGGCAGGGATGCCCTGGCGTCATCGTCTCGTCGTCGCCGTCTGCGCGCTGGTGCTCACGCTCGCCGGTGCGCTGACGCTCGCCACCGGCGCCGCTCGGGCCGGGCAGTGGGTGCAGGTGTCGTGTCTCAACGAGGTCGACGGGTCGATGGGCAACGCCCAGGGGTGGGTCGGCAGCTCGCAGGGCTCGGGCCTCGGGGGCTCGCTCACGACCTCGAGCTGCAATCCGCTGGTCGCGGCGCTGTACGGCACCCAGAGCCAGGGCAACCGCGAGATCCTGACCTACACCCCGCCGGCCGGATCGTCGCTGACGGGCGGAACGGTGGTCGCCGACGTCAACGACACGGCTCCGTCCGCCATCTCCTACCTCACCAGCCCGACCGAGAACCTCGACGCCCCGCTTGCCTACTGCTCATCTTCAGTGGGCTGCCAGGCCCCGACCAATCCCGGCACGCTGACGGCAACGCTGCCGCCGGGCGGCGGAGGCAACGTCTTCGCCCAGGCCGACTGCGATGTCGCCAACTCCTGCCAGGTCGCGAGCGCCGGCACGGTGATGGCCTCGATCTCGATCGACTCGGCCGAGCTGCTGCTCGAGAACGACGCCAGCCCGGCCGGCTCCGGCTTCAGCGGCACGGCGCTGGGCACGGTCTCGGGGACCGGGCAGCTGCTCTTCACCGCGACCGATCCCAGCGGTCCCGGTGTCTACAACGTCACGGTCGCGATCGACGGGACGACGGTCTACAGCGCGACCCCGGACACCAACAACGGAGCCTGCGTGCAGCACGGCATCTACCCGGGCACGAGCGCACTGATGTTCGACGAGGCGCAGCCGTGCCCGGTGACCGAGTCGGTCGACGTCCCGGTGCCGTACGCGAATATCGCGAACGGCACGCACACGCTGACCGTCACCGTGACCGATGCCGCCGGCAACAGCGCGACGGTGCTCGCGCAGGCGATCACGGTGGCCAACCCGGTCGCGACGCCCACGACCCCGACCGCGCCCACGCCTCCCGCGAAGCTGCGCAAGATCGATGACAAGGTCATCTTCCGCTGGGACTTTCGTCACCCGCGCACGCGGCTGGAGTCCGTGACCCTCGCGCGCCGCGCCAAGCTGCCGGCGAAGGCGCGCCTTTCCGTCGCGTGCGTCCCGGCCAAGGACTGCCCGGCGTTCAAGCCCGCCTCCGTGGCCGCCAAGCGGGTGACGCGGCTGTTCGCGAGCCTGAAGGGCAAGCGCTTTGCCAGAGGCGCGACCTTCCAGCTGATGATCGCGGCGCCGCATCGCAAGGCGGAGCGACTGCTGTGGGCGATCCATCGCCACCGTTCGCCCTCCGGCCGTCTCGCGTACGGAGCCCAAAAGCTCGTGGCGCCGAAACCGAAACCCTCCAGGAAGAAGAGGTCCTCGTGACGACCGAGTCAATGCGCCCGCGGCGCCGGG
>CAJCHX010000261.1 GCA_903970215.1 Acidobacteriaceae bacterium | reverse complement strand
ACATGAACGCGCGGACCATCGCCTCGGTGAGTAGCGGGGCACGTTGCAGCATCTGGGTGTTGCGCTCGAGGACGAACAGCAACCGCTCCTTGCGGGTGTCACCGGGGATCGGCGCCTTGTCGAGCCGCTCCTCGGCGCGCTCGAACTCGCGGACGAGTCCCGCGACCAGCAGGTGGATCTTCGAGGGGAAGTATCGATACAACGTGCCCAGCGCGACGTCTGCCTTCTTCGCGACCGCTCGCATCTGCACGGCGTCGTACCCGCCCTTGCGGGCCAGCGAGAGGGTCGCGTCGATGATCCGCCTGCGGCGCTCTCGCTGGGCGGCCGAGTCGAGTTCTTCACGCGTGGCCGTCGCCGTCGCCGTGCCGACGGGTTCGGTGGGTGCCATGTTCGCCTCCGTTTCGCTGGTCGTGGGGCAGAACATGTTCCACTCCCCAGCGAAGACGATATCCCTACGGCGAGCTGCGGGCGCGCCGGGACGTCAGTGCCGCGCCGTGATCGCGGCCATATCGACGCCGGCCGGTAACGTGCCGTACTCGTGCCCTCGCGCCTCGCCGAGCCGAGCCGCGACGAACGCGTCCGCCACGGCGGCGGGGGAGAACCGCACCAGCAGCGACGCCTGGAGCGCCAGCGCCATCGACTCCACCACTGAGCGAGCCCGCAGTTGCGCGACGTCCGCGTCGGAGTGTGCGAGCTCGGCCAGCTGCCCTCGCACGCGGTCCAGGTGCGCATCGAGCGTGGCATCGGCCCCGCGAGCCAGGTTCACCTCGGCGTCGAACGCAGCGAGGCATTCGGGCTCGCGGGTCATCGCGCGCAGCACGTCGAGCGCGATGACATTGCCCGACCCCTCCCACACGGCCATCACCGGCTGCTCGCGGTAGCGGCGGGCGAGCGGGAACGCCTCGGTGTACCCGTTGCCGCCGAGGCACTCGAGCGCCTCGTACGCATGGTGCGGGCCGCGTTTGCAGATCCAGTACTTGGCGACCGCGGTAGCGAGGCGCCGGAAGGCACGCTCGGTGTCGTCGGCGTCGTCGTCGTGGGCGCGAGCCAGCCTGATCGCGGTCACCGTGGCCGCCTCCGACTCGAGTGCGAGGTCCGCCAAGACCGAGGCCATCGCCGGCTGATCGGCCAGCGTCCGGCCGAACGCCGCGCGGTGGCGCGTGTGCCAGAGCGCCTCGGCCATCGACTGCCGCATGCCCGCCGTCGAGCCCAGCACGCAGTCGAGCCGGGTGCGCGCAACCATCTCGATGATGGTGCGGACGCCGCGCCCCGGCTCTCCGATCATGACGCCGACGGTGCCGTCGAGTTCGATCTCGGACGAGGCGTTCGACTTGTTCCCGAGCTTGTCCTTCAGGCGCTGGATACGGAAGACGTTGCGCGTACCGTCCGGCAGCACGCGAGGGACGAGGAAGCACGACAGACCCCCGCCCGCCTGCGCGAGCACCAGGAACGCATCCGACATCGGCGCCGAACAGAACCACTTGTGGCCGGTGAGGAGGTATTCGGCGCCCGGTCCACCACGGCCCGCGGGAACGGCGACGGTGGTGTTGGCGCGCACATCCGAGCCGCCCTGCTTCTCGGTCATGGACATGCCGAAGACGGCCGAGGTCTTGTCGGGGCCGCCGAGGTCGGGGGAGTAGGAGCGGGACAGAGCGCGCGGACGCCACAGCGCGGCTACGTCCGGCTGCAGGTCCAGCGAGGGGATGACCGCGTTGGTCATGGAGATCGGACACGCATGCCCGGCCTCGATCTGCCCGAACAACATGAATCCGGCCGCCCGGGCGACGTTCGCGCCCGGCCGCGGGTCGGCCCATGCGGACGTGTGCACGCCGTGCGCGACGGCTGCGGACATGATCCGGTGGTATCCGGGGTGGTACTCGACCTCGTCGATCCGGTGGCCCCACCGGTCGAAGGTGTGCAGCACCGGTGTGACGGTGTCGGCCAGCTGGGCGTCGTGCTGGAACGTCGCCGTCCCGACCAGAGCGCCGATCTCCGTGAGGTCATCGACGGCCCACGCGGCGTCGTGCCGCCGCACCGCCTCGTCGAGGACGGTGTTGAGCGTGTACTCGTTGACGTCGACGCGGGGCGCAGCCTGGTTGAGCACCTCGTGCGTGACGTGCGGCGCAGGACGGACCGGGTCGTGTTCGATCGCGGTCGATTCGGTGGTCGTCATGGAATATGTCTCCGGTCAGGTGCTGGCGACGACGGGTGCGTCGAGGACGGATTCGGGGATCTGGAGGCTGGTGAACACGACGGTGACCGCGTCCTCGAGCGACGTACCGATCGCGCCGGCAGTCGCGTGTTTCTGTACGACGATCCCGAAGACCGCGGACCAGAACGCGCGTGCCTCGATCGCCGCGTCGGCACGGAGCTTCCAGCCGGTGCGGACCAGCGTGCCCATCAGTGCGCGCTCACCCGCGCCGTACAGGGTGGCCAGGGCCGCGTCGATCGCCGGCTGATGCTCGGGCCGACGCCCGGCGAGCAGCATCGCCTCGACGAACAGGCGCACCCCCTCCGCCTCCACGCCGAGCAGGGTGGTCACGAGCGCATGCGTATAGGCGCGGACGGTGCTCGCTCCGGCCGCGGTCTCCTCCGCGTGCCGTCCGGCACGCAGCACGGCGGCGCACGCTACCTCGACGAACAGCGCCTCCTTCGAGCCGAAGTAGTACGTCACCTGGTTCGGATGGGCGCCCGCGTGCAGGCAGATACGGCTCAATGGCACCGC
Source organism: Acidobacteriaceae bacterium (assembly GCA_903970215.1). Taxonomy (GTDB): domain Bacteria; phylum Actinomycetota; class Actinomycetes; order Mycobacteriales; family Mycobacteriaceae; genus Tsukamurella. Next base: position 5,473 of record CAJCHX010000261.1, on the reverse strand, counting down.
GTCCCCGTCGGAGGCGAACAGCTCGGTCGCCGCATGCAGCAACGCCGACCGCGTCTGTCGACCGGACGCACGAGAGGCGCGCTGGGCGGGCACCTGCATCGCCACGGTTACCTCCGCGTTTATCTCCACGTTGTTGTACGGCATACAACAGTAGTTGTACGGCAAACAATAACAGCCGAAGGTAGCCGCACATGGCCGGCCCCGGCACAATCGGCGGCATGTACGGCCTCGAGATAGTCGTCGCCGTCGGCGCCGCCCTACTGTTCGGCTCGCTGGCGGCCCGCCGACTGCGGCTCACCCCACCCCTCGCCCTGCTCGGCGCGGGCCTGCTGCTCGGCCTACTGCCGCCGCTGCACGGCGCGCACATGCCACCGGAAACGGTCCTGTTGCTGTTCCTACCCGCGTTGGTGTTCTGGGACAGCATCACCCTCTCGCTCCAGGAGATCCGGCGCAATCTGCGGGGTCTCGCGCTGACCAGCACGCTGCTGGTAGTGCTCACGGCCGCGGCGGTCGCCGCAGTCGCACACGGCTTCGGCGTGCCGTGGGGCCCGGGCTGGGTCCTGGGCGCGGCGCTCGCCCCGACCGATGCCACCGCGGTCGCAGTCCTCGGCCGCCTGCTGCCGTACCGGAACATGACGACGCTGCAGGCCGAGAGCCTGATCAACGACGGCACCGCGCTCGTGGTGTACAGCGTCGCCGTGTCGTACACAGTCGGCACCCACCCGACCGCATGGAGCGTGGGCATCGACGTGGTCCGGTCGTACGGTGGCGGCGTGGCGGCGGGGATCGTGGTCGCGTATGTCGGCTTGCAGCTGCGTCGCCGGATCGCCGAGCCGATGCTGTCGTCCACCGCCACCGCGCTGATCCCCTTCACGGCCTACCTGCTTGCCGAGGCCGTCGACGCGTCCGGCGTGCTCGCGGTGGTGGCAGCCGGGTTCCTGATCAGTCAGGCCCGCCCGTGGAAGGGTCGTGCGGTCACGCGCCACCAGACGGAGGTGGTCTGGGGTCTGGCGACGTTCTGGCTGAACGGAGCCCTCTTCGTACTGGTGGGCCTGCAGTTGCCGGCGACGGTGTCGGGTCTCACGTCGAGCCGCCTCGGCCCGGCGCTCGGCCTGGTCGCCGCGGCGGCCGCGGTACTCGTGGCGGTACGCATCGCATTCCTCATGGCCTCGGCCTACCTGATCCGGGCGTTGGACCGCCGACGCTCCCCGCAGGTCCCGCGAGTGAGCAACCGTATGCGGATCGTGAGCGGCGTGGCCGGCTTCCGTGGTGCGGTCTCGCTCGCCATCGCCTTGTCGGTCCCCGAGCTGGGGGAGCATGGCGAGCGGTTCCCGGATCGCGACCTGATCGTCTTCGTGACAGCAGGGGTGATCGTCGTGACGCTGGCCCAGGGCCTGTTCCTACCGTCGCTGGTGCGCTGGGCACGGCTACCACAGGACATCACGCTGCGCGAGCAGCAGCGGATGGGTTCGCGCGAAGCCACCGAGGGCGTCCTGGCCGAGTTGGACCCGCTGAGCGCGCAGCTGGGCGTCGACAACGACGTGGTCGAGCGGTTCAGACTCGAGTACGAGCGCAGCCTCCAGGATCTCGATGAGGGCGATCCGGACCTCGATGCGCCATCGAAACGGGAGCAGTACGTTCGGCTGAAGAAGGCTGCGCTGGCGCACAAACGCCGCACCGTCACCCGGCTCCGCCGCGAGCACCGGATCGACGATGCCGTGCACCGGAAACTGCTGTCGGCGTTGGACATCGAGGAGCTGCGGCTCATGGCGAGCCGTCCGCCGGGGGAGTAGGCGTGGCATCATCGGACGGATGACGGGAATCGGTACGTGAGGTCGACGTCGTCGTCGCTGCCGTTCGCACTCCTGGTCACAGCATGCAGCGGCTTCCTCGACGCCTACACCTTCATCGCCAAGGGTGGCGTGTTCGCCAACGCGCAGACCGGAAACGTGATCTTCGTGGCCTTGGACCTGGGCCGAGCGCACTGGGTGCAGGCACTCGCACGACTGTGCCCGATCGTCGCATTCGTGATCGGCATCGGGATCGCCACACACATCAAGTCAGGCAAACTCGACGGCCGGGTCGCATACCCGGTCCGCTGGACCGTCGGCGTGCAAGCGTTGATCCTCACCGTGATCGGCTTTCTGCCCGGGTCCTGGCCGCACTGGTCGGCGACGATTCCCATCGCGTTCCTCGCGGCGCTGCAGATGGAGCTGTTTCGCACCATCGGGGATCTGAACTACATGGCGATCGCCACGACCGGCAACCTGATGCGACTCGTGGAAGCGGGCTACGGCGTGACCGTGGACCGCAAGCCCGACGCGCGTCGTCCGTTCGGTACGTACGTCGCCATCGTCTCCTGCTTCGTCGGCGGGGCGGTGACGGGGGCAGTCGTGACGCGGCAGCTGGGTGGCCACGCCGCGTGGGTGCCGGCCGTGCTGCTCGCTTTCAGCCTCGTCCTGTTCGTCGTCGACGAGCGAGAAGCTCCGACTCCGTAAGTGTCGTGGTTGATCCCGTTTGTCGGAGTATGCCCTTATGCTGGTGTGTGGAATTGTCTATTCTGCTCAGTTCGAACTGCGTTCGGCCCCAAGCACTGCAATGCTCTGATCCAACAAAACCCAACCTCGATATGGAGGCACCACATGTCTACTGGAACGGAGAGTCCGCCTCCCGGCGAGATGCATCTCGACGCCGAAGGACTGGATCGCGGAGTCGGATTCTGGGGCCTGCTGTGGGCCTCCGAAGGTTCGATCATCGGCTCCGGCTGGTTGTTCGGCGCGCTCACGGCTGCATCCATCGCAGGACCTTCGGCGATCATCGCTTGGATCATCGCCTCGATCATCGTGATCCTGCTGGCACTGGTGCATGCGGAGCTCGGCGGGCTGTTCCCGGTCAGTGGCGGAACCAGCCGGTATCCGCACTACGCGTTCGGTAGTTTCGCGGGCGCGACGTTCGGGTGGTTCTCGTACATCCAGGCGGCCACCGTCGCGCCGATCGAGGTGCTGGCAGCGATCTCGTACATGTCGTCGGCGTCGTGGGCGGCGAACTTCGTGAAAGCCGACGGGACGTTGAGCGGTACGGGCATCTTGGTCGCGGTGATACTGATGTTCGTCTTCGTCTGCGTCAACCTCGTGGGCGTGCGCTGGCTGGCACGGGTCAACAGCGCACTCACCTCGTGGAAGGTGCTGGTACCGATCCTCGCGATCGTGGTGCTGCTGGCCACCCATTTCCACTCGGGCAACTTCACCGCAGCGGGCGGCTTCTTCATCCACGGCGCCGAGTTCAAGCAGATCCTCATCGCCATCCCCAGCGGTGGAATCGTGTTCGCGCTCTTGGGCTTCGAGCAGGCGGTGCAGCTGGGTGGAGAGAGCAAGAACCCCAAGCGTGATCTTCCGCTCGCGGTGATCAGCTCGATCCTGCTGGGTGCGTTGATCTACACCCTGGTCCAGGTCGCATTCATCGGGGCGATCGACCCGAAGCTGCTGACCGAGGCACACACGTGGACCGGCATCGCGACGCCAGGCACCAACAACGACCTGGCGCAACTGAACAAAGCGCCGTTCTACGAGGTGGCCACCCTGGCCGGCCTCGGCTGGCTGGCGATCATCCTGCGGATCGACGCCGTGATCTCGCCCGCGGGCACCGGCTTGATCTACCTCACGTCCTCGTCCCGCCTGAGCTTCGGGCTCAGCCGCAACGGATACATCCCGCAGGCCTTCGAGCGCTCCTTCGGCCGCGCCCGGGTGCCGGCGATCGGCATCGTGGTCACCGCGTTGATCGGGCTGCTGTTCCTGCTCCCGTTCCCCAGCTGGGGAAAGCTGGTCGGCGTCGTCACCAGTGCCTCGGTGCTGATGTATGCGGGCGCTCCGCTCGCCCTCGGCGCGCTCCGGCACCAGAAGCCGGAGCTGCCACGCGCGTTCAAGCTCCCTGCCGGTCCGATCCTCGCGCCCGTCTCGTTCATCTTGGCGAACTTCATCGTCTTCTGGGCCGGGTGGCAGACCTACTCGACGCTGATGGTGGTCATGGTGATCGGCGCCGTACTGATCGCTGTGTCGATCGTGTTCAAACTCAACCCGAACACGCCCGAGATGGACTGGAGCGCGGCCGTCTGGGTGGTGCCCTACCTGGTGGGCATGGGCATAATCTCGTACTTCGGCGGCTACGGCCAGGGCGGCATCATCGGCGGCGTCGGCCCGTTCGCCAACTTCTGGGTGGGCGGCAACGGCGGCCTCGGCTTCGGCTGGGACATGTTGGTGCTCGCTATATTCAGCCTCGTGATCTACTACGCCGCTATGCGGTACCGGATCGCGCCGGCCAAGGTCGATCAGTACGTGCGCGACGTGTACCCGCCGCCGGCCGAGGGGCACTAGCCGCAAGGGCACCAGCCCAGGCACGACAAGCGTTCTCCGCACCGTCCTCGGTGGCCAGCCTCCGGCTGCGCCCCCGACGGCGGTGCGGTGGCGTTTGTCAGCCGGTGACGATGCCTCCGACCAGGTTCACAGTGGTCGCGAGGATCACTGCGCCGAACAAGTACGACATCAAGCAGTGCCGAAGCACCACAGCGCGGATTCCCGTGCTCGTGACACTTGTGTCCGACACCTGATATGTCATTCCGAGGTTGTAGCTGAAGTAGAAGAAGTCTCGGTACTGCGGCAGATCATCGGAATTGAAGTCGATTCCGCCACCCTTGGGTCCGGCGGCATCGGAGTAGTACTCGGCCGCATAGCGGGTGGCGTACATCAGATGCAGGGCGCCCCACGACGTGAAGACTGCGAGCAACGCGATGGCCGCGGGCAGCGGGCCGGCTTTGGTACCGCCCAGTGCGACGAGGGTGCCAACTGCGCCGATCCCGCTCAGGGCGGCGACAACGACCACGATCTCGTCGACCATCGGGCGAAAATTCTCCCGGCGCACCGTGTGCCGCGTCGCGTCCACATCGAACGGCCACAGCGCCATCCATCCGACCACGATGAACACAGCACCCGTGACCGCCACGCCTACCAGGGCGCCGAGTCCCGGCTTCGAGAGCCAACCGGTCACCAGTGCCGTCGCCAAGCCCACGACGAGTGCACAGGCGAGCCGACGCGACGCTGAGATGAACATCATGGGCAGGGAGAATCGATCGCTCATCCAACCATTCTGATGTCCCCGCACCGCGATTCTGACATCACCGCACCGCGAGCCAGATCGCCAGCCCGAAGCCGCACACGGCGACCGCGATCCGCAGCACCTTGGCGTCGATCCGCCGCACCACGGGCGGCCCGCACCAGCCGCCCGCGAACGCACCCACTCCCATCGCCAGACCAGCGAGCCAGTGCACGGGTCCGAAGAACGCGAAACTGATCGCCGCGGCCAGGTTCGCGAGCCCCAGCAGAAAGCTCTTGAGAATGCTCGCCCGCCAGAAGGGTTCGGCCGAGCAGATCAGCGTCAGTGCCAGCACCATGACACCCGCACCCGCGCCGAAGTAGCCGCC
>CAJCHX010000260.1 GCA_903970215.1 Acidobacteriaceae bacterium | reverse complement strand
CCGCCGCGCTCGACCGCGCGATCGAGGCCTCGGTAGCCGCCCGCGGTGTCAGTACCCCCAACCCGCCGGTCGGCGCGGTGATCCTGGCCGCTGACGGCACCGTTGCGGGCGTCGGCAGCACGGCGGCAGCGGGCGGGCCGCACGCAGAGGTGGCAGCGCTGCGCGCGGCCGGCGACGCCGCGCGGGGTGGCACCGCTGTTGTCACCCTCGAACCGTGCAACCACACGGGTCGCACGGGCCCGTGCACGAGCGCCCTGCTGGACGCCGGCATCGTCCGGGTCGCGTATGCGGTCGCCGACCCCAACCCTGCTGCGGCCGGCGGGGCCCACATGCTGCGTACACACGGAGTGGCCGTCGCGCGCCTCGCCACGCAGCCGTGGCCGCTGCGCGAGTGGTTGTTCCGCCAGCGCACCGGGCGCCCGATGGTCACGCTCAAACTGGCTGCCACCATCGACGGCCGGATCGCCGCCCCTGACGGCAGCAGTCGGTGGATCACGGGCGAGGTGGCGCGCGCCCGCGCCCACGCCGAGCGCGCCCAACTGGACGCCATCGTCGTGGGAACCGGCACCGTGCTCGCCGACGATCCCGCGCTCACCGCCCGGTTCGGCGACGGCCTCCTGCGGCCGCATCAGCCACGCCGCATCGTCCTCGGCGTCCGCGAGTTGCCTGCAACGGCACGGATCCGCGACGGTGGTGCGCCCCTCACGCTGGTCCGCAGTCATGATCCGCACGACGCGCTCGCGGCGGCGGGTGATGTCGTGAACGTCCAGGTCGAAGGGGGTCCGACCGTCGCAGGTGCGTTCCTCGAGGCGGGTCTGGTGGACCGGGTGCAGGCTTACATCGCACCGGTCCTGCTCGGCGCGGGAAGGGCTGCGGTGCAGTCGCCGACCGTCACGACCCTGGCGGACGCTGCGCGCCTGCGGCTGGAATCGGTCGAGCGGCTGGGCCATGACATTCTGCTCACGCTGAGCCGGACGGAAGACCCAGGTAGCTGACCCGTAAGCAGTGCACGCTTGGTTCGCGTGAGCCCGTCGGTGCTAATCTCGGTGGTGGAAGTTCTCAGGGCGGGGTGCAATTCCCCACCGGCGGTGATGGACCCACGAGGTCCGAGCCCGCGAGCGCCCCGGCCCAGCCCGGGGGACAGCAGATTCCGGTGCGAACCCGGAGCCGACGGTCACAGTCCGGATGAGAGAGAACGACGCGGGCCCATCCCGCGTGGTCGTGTCGCCCTGAGGAGTGGACGGCAGGAGCACGACACGATGTTCACCGGGATCGTCGAGGAACTCGGCGTTATCACGGCCCGGGAGGATCTCCCCGACGCGGCACGATTCACCGTCCGCGGCCCCATGGTCACAGCCGACGCGCGCCACGGCGACTCGATCGCCGTCAACGGCGTGTGCCTCACCGTGGTCACGGTGGCGGACGGCGCGTTCACGGCCGACGTCATGGCCGAATCGCTGGGGCGCAGCTCCCTGGACAATCTGGGCGCGGGCGACCGCGTCAATCTCGAGCGGGCAGCCGCCGTCGATTCCCGCCTCGGTGGGCACATCGTCCAGGGGCATGTCGACGGTACGGGGGTCGTGGAGCGGGTCACGCCGTCGGAGCATTGGACGGTGGTCCGGATCGGTCTGCCCGGCCGACTGGCGCGGTACGTCGTGGAGAAGGGCTCGATCACCGTCGACGGTGTGTCCCTCACGGTCTCGGCGCTGGGTGCCGATGCCGGGTCCGACGGTGTCACGCGGCATTGGTTCGAGATCTCGCTCATCCCCACCACTCTGTCGCTGACCAACCTGGGCGCCGCGCGTCCCGGGACCGTCGTGAATCTCGAGGTGGACATCATCGCCAAATACGTGGAACGACTCACCGTCTTTCGAGAGGTGGACAACGCATGACCAGACTCGACACCATCGAGCGGGCGATCGCCGACATCGCCGCGGGTAGGCCCGTGGTAGTGGTCGACGACGAGGATCGCGAGAACGAGGGCGACCTGATCTTCGCGGCCGAGAAGGCGACGCCGGAGACGGTGGCGTTCATGGTGCGGTACACGTCGGGCTACCTGTGCGTGGGCCTCGACGGGGCCACGTGCGATCGTCTGGGTCTGCCCCCGATGTACTCGACCAACCAGGACAAGCACGGAACCGCTTACACCGTCACAGTGGACGCGAAAGAGGGTGTGGGAACGGGGATCTCGGCGTCGGACCGGGCCACCACCATGCGCAAGCTGGCCGACCCGCAGTCCACTGTCGGCGACTTCACCCGGCCGGGCCACGTGGTGCCGCTGCGTGCCAAGGAGGGCGGCGTCCTGCGCCGACCGGGGCACACCGAGGCGAGTGTCGACCTCGCCCGGATCGCCGGACTGGCGCCTGCCGGCGTGCTGTGCGAGATCGTGTCCGAGAAGGACCCGGGTGGCATGGCGCAGACCGACGAGCTGCGCGTGTTCGCCGACGAGCACAGCCTGGCGATGATCTCGATCGCCGAGATGATCGCGTGGCGACGCAAGCACGAGAAGCACGTCGTCAAGGTCGCATCGGCGCGGATCCCCACCAGGTACGGGGATTTCCAGGCCGTGGGCTACACCTCCATCTACGACGACGTCGAGCACGTCGCGTTGGTTCGGGGCGACGTGACCGCCGACGGTGGCGCCGACAACCTGGTCCGGGTGCACAGCGAGTGCCTGACCGGCGACGTGTTCGGGTCGCTACGCTGCGACTGCGGGCCTCAGCTGGACGCCGCAATGGAGATGGTGGCGGCCGAGGGACGCGGTGTGGTGCTGTACATGCGCGGTCACGAGGGTCGGGGCATCGGGCTCATGCACAAGCTGCAGGCGTACCAGTTGCAGGACGCGGGTGCCGACACCGTCGACGCCAACCTTCAGCTCGGGCTGCCTGCGGATGCCCGCGACTACGGGCTCGGCGCGCAGATCCTGGTGGATCTCGGCATCACGTCCATGCGGCTGCTCACGAACAACCCGGCCAAGCGAGTCGGCCTCGACGGCTACGGACTGCAGATCCTCGAGCGAGTCCCGATGCCGCTGCGCGCGAACGCAGAGAACATCCACTACCTGCGCACCAAGCGGGACCGCATGGGGCACGACCTACGTGGGCTGGATCTGGTGGACAGCGAAGGGGACACCACGGCATGAGTGGCACAGGAGTTCCCCAGTTGGTGCTCGAGGGAGCGCACGAACTCAAGCTGGCGATCGTCGCGTCCCGCTGGCACGAGCAGGTGTGCGGTGCGTTGCTCGCCGGCGCGGAGCGCACAGCGAAGGCGGCCGGTGTGACCGCTGTGACCATCGAGCGTGTCGCCGGCGCCGTCGAGCTGCCGGTCGTGGCGCAGGAGCTGGCCAAGACGCACGATGCCGTGGTTGCGCTCGGTGTCGTGATCCGGGGCGGCACACCACATTTCGAGTACGTCTGCGATGCGCTCACCGCGGGTCTGCTGCGGGTGTCACTCGACGCAGGAGTGCCGGTGGGCAACGGTGTACTCACCACCAACACCGAGGCCGAGGCCCTGGACCGCGCCGGACTGCCCGACTCGGCTGAGGACAAGGGGGAGCAGGCCTGCTCCGCGGCGCTCGACACCGCCCTCACCCTGCGTCGGCTGCGCGGGTAGCGGGGCCGAGGTTCGAATCACGGCCGGAGCGCGACCATCCCGCATATCTGCGAGATGCGGCCTCTCGGACCGCGACTGGGACGGCTCGCGGCCGACGGCTCAGGTTCGGGCAGGCTAACGGCGCCCGGAACCGGGGTGGTGGCAGCGCACCGTAGAATCGGCCCGTGATGACCGACGAGGCCCAGGCGTACACGTTCGAGGTGCGCCCAAGGAAGTCGCGCATCGTTGCGTGCGTGCTCGCAGCGCTGGTGCTCCTCGCCCACGTCGTGGTCGGGTTGCTATTGCGTGTCGGCGGCAACACCGGCGTGTACTTCCGGTGGGAGGACCAGGCCGCCCTGATGGGTATCGGCGCCGTGCTGGCCTGTGGAGTGCTGCTGTTCACGCGGCCGCGGCTGCGGATCGGGCCCGAGGGGGTGACGGTCCGCAACGTCGCAGGCGACAACCGCTTCTCGTGGGACGTGGTCCTCGGATTCACCTTCCCGCCCGGTGCACCGTGGGCCCATCTGGAACTGCCGGACTACGAGTACGTGTCGGTGATGGCGATCCAGGGTAACGACGGTGAGCTCGCTATCGACGCGATCGATCGCGCACGCGAACTCACCGCCTACTACAAGGGCTAGCGCTACTTCGGGTCGATCGTGCCGCCCCGGCCGTGCAGCAGAGTCATCAACTGCGTGAGCTGACTCTCCGCGGTCTTGGTCCGGGCGAACGTGGTCAGCGCCAGCAGTGGCTTCATCCGCTGCCGGGTGATCGACTTGGCATAGGTGAACTCGCGCAACCCGTCGGGTCCGTGGATGCGGCCGAATCCGGACTCGCCCACGCCGCCGAACGGCAGGGTCGGCACGCCCGCGAACGTGATGATGCCGTTCACGGCCGCCATGCCCGAGCGCACCCGATCCGCGATCTCCACGCCGTGCCGCTTCGAGAAGACGGTCGCTGCGAGCGCGTAGCGGGTGGCGTTCGCCTTCTCCACCGCGTCGTCCATCGAGTCCACTCGCGCGACGGTCACCGTGGGTCCGAACGTCTCCTCGGTCACCGCCACGGAATCCTCCGGGACGTCCACCAGCACCGTCGGCTGCACCCAACGCTCGCCCACCGCGTCCGGCCCGCCCACCACGGCGCGGCCACCGCGTGCGATCGCGTCGTCGATGTGGCGCTTGATGATGCCCAGCTGGCTGGGCATGGTGATCGGCCCGATCTGCGCGTCGTCGCTGTCGTTCGCGGTGAGCGAGAGAGCCTTGGCGACCAGCTTCTCGAGGAAGGGGTCGTAGACGTCCTTGTGCACGTAGATCCGTTCGACTCCCACACAGGTCTGGCCGGCGTTGGCGAACGACCCCCAAGCGGCGGCGTCGGCTGCAGCGTCCAGATCAGCGTCGGCGTCGACGATGAAAGCGTCCTTGCCGCCGGCCTCGATCACTACCGGCGTCAGCGTCTCGGCGCAGGCCGCCATCACTCGCTTGCCCGTCGCGGTAGAGCCGGTGAAGGCGACCTTGTTCACCCCGGATGTGCACAGCGCGGCCCCGGTCGGGCCCAGACCGGTCACGACCTGCAGCACGGGCCGGCCGACGGCCTCCTCGAAGGTGCTGGCCAGCCACGCGCCCACGCCCGGCGTGTACTCGCTGGGTTTGAACACGACGGCGTTGCCGGCGGCCAGCGCGTAGGCGATCGAGCCCATGGGCGTGAACACGGGGTAGTTCCACGGCCCGATCACGCCGACCACACCCAGTGGGTGGTAGCGGAGCGTAGCCGCCTGATTGGCCATGATGAGACCGGGAGAGACGCGCCTCGTTCCGAGCACCTTCCTGGCGTGGGAGGCCGCCCAAGCGAGGTGGTCGATCCCGAGCACCGCCTCGAGCAGGGCGTCGCCGTGCGGCTTGCCGGTCTCGTCGTGGACGATCTGCGCGAGCTGGTTGATGCGGCGGGTGATCACGCCCTTCCAGCGGTTCAGCTGTTCTTTGCGACCCTCGAAGCCGATCTCCACCCACCAGTCCGCGGCCTCGCGGGCGCGGGCGACGGCGAGTGCGACGTCGTCGGCGGTGTGGACCGGGTACGTCGCCACGACGTCGCCGGTGCGTGGGTTGAGCGAATCGAACGTGGTCCTGTGTGCGGCTGTCGTCATGCGGATCTCCTGATCTCGTCGGCCGCCTTCTCGGCGATCATGATGGTGGGTGCGTTGGTGTTGCCGCGGGTGATCTCGGGCATCACTGACGCGTCGACGACGCGCAGGCCCTCGGTGCCGCGGACCCGCAACTGGGGGTCGACGACGGCGTTGTCGCCGCGTCCCATCGCGCAGGTGCCGACGGGGTGGTAAAGGGTCTGGGCGAAGGCGCGGATATGGGCCAGCAGGTCGTCATCCGACGGCGAGGGCGGCAGGTGCCAGGGATCGCCGAGATGTTCGGCCAGCGGGCCCTGCTGGCAGATGTCGACGGCCAAGCGGGTTCCCACCAGCATGGCGTCGAGATCCTCTGGCGCGTCGAAGTAGTCGGGCTCGATGACGGGATGCCAACGCGGGTCGGCCGACCGGAGCCGCAGCCGACCGCGGCTCGCGACGGATACCAGCGTCGGACCGCAGACGAAGCCGCGTTTCGTGGGCTCGTGGAGCATGTTGTCGTAGAAGCCCGAGGCCATGACGTGGAATTGCAGGTCGGGCAGCTCCAGGTCGTCCCGGGAGCGCAGGAAGCCTCCGGCTTCGCCGGCGTTGGATGCCAAAGGGCCCTTGCCGGTGAGCCGCCACCTGAGCAGATTGCCCAGCGTCTGCGCCTCCATCAGGTCGGTGGTGCCGCGGCTGTCGAAGACCACCGGGACTATCGGATGGTCCTGTAGGTTCTCGCCGACGCCCGGCAGTGCGACCCTGACGTCGATCCCCATCTCGCGGAGGTGTTCGGCGGGGCCGATGCCCGAGAGCATCAACAGCTGGGGGCTGTTCACCGCGCCACCGGACAGGATCACCTCGCGGCGGGACCGCGCCGAGTGCTCGGATCCGTTCTGCGTGAACGTGATTCCGGTCGCCCGATCGCCGTCGAGGTCGATGCGGGTGGCCATCGCACCCAACGCCACAGTGAGGTTGGGGCGCTTGCGGGCGGGCTCGAGATACGCCTTATCAGTGGACCAGCGGCGCCCGTTCTTGCAGGTCACCTGGTATAGGCCGGCTCCTTCCTGGGAGGCGCCGTTGAAGTCGTCGGTGCGCTCGAGGCCCCAACTCACCGCGCTCTCGACCCAGTCGGTGCACAGCGGGTGGGTGTAGACGCGGTCCTCGACATGGAGCGGGCCGTGCTGGCCGTGGTAGGGAGCTCCGAAGCGGGTGTTGTCCTCGGCCTTGATGAAGTAGGGGAGCACCTCGTCGTACGACCAGCCGGTGGCGCCGTACTGCTTCGACCAGCCGTCGTAGTCGCCGTGATTGCCGCGGATGTAGATCATCGCGTTCATCGACGAGCAGCCGCCCAGGGCCTTCATCCGCGGCCAGTACGTGGGGCGGTCGTCCAGGTGCTTCTGCGGGGTGGTGGTGTAGTTCCAGTCCCACCGAGTCTTGAACAGTGTGGCGAATGCCAGCGGGATGGAGATCTCGTCGGCATCCGCCTCTCCGCCCGCCTCGAGGAGCAGCACCGACATAGCCGGATCCTCACTCAAGCGCGCGGCCATCACGGCGCCCGCGCTGCCCGCCCCCACCACGATGTAGTCGTACTCGTCGGCTGCCATCACACTCCCTCAGTGTCTATGACCGAAATTACCCGCCGGTCACGACCGATGGGAAGGGCTTCCGGGGATCACCTCGAGACTGTGTCCGCCGGTCCAAGAAGGTGGCGTCCATTCGTCGTGCCGAACATCTCGGACGCCATTCTGATCGTGCGTTCAGCCCGGAGGCCCTGCGACTCACATGAGCAGCTGACTCCGCCGGACCTGCTCGCGAAGGTACTGGAACTGGGCGTCGAGGCTGACGGACAGATCCCGGAGGTCGGTGGCATGGTCACGCACCCGCGCCGCATCCGTCCAGCCGCCGGTCGCGTCGGCGTACAGCTGACGCAACAACCGGTCGTCGCAGTGCTCGGCGGCGCGGCGGAGAAGGGCCAGGTCGCGCAGCATCCGCTCGAGCGGACGAAGTTCGCCCAGGTACTCGGCGAGAGCTGCGACGTGGTCGCGCAGCGCCGCCTCGGCCATCCGTGCCGCCTGCGCGTACTCGGCGAACTGCTGGTGCAGCACCGTCGCGAACTCCGACTGGCCCAGCGGCCAGGCCGCGTCGGTACGGATCCGCCACACCCGGTACGCGCGGCCCGAGATGTCGCCGAGCGTCGCGTCCAGGTCGATTCGTACCCCATGCTGGTCCAGAATCGGGTTGTTCCATGCGGGAGACCGCCGGATCTCCTCGGAGATCAGCACCGCCAGGCCGAGCAACCGGGTCTCGACCCGCGTCGATCCGCGCTCGGCATCGGGGTTGTGGGCAGGGACGCGTTCCGCGCCCCACGGCCACGGATTGGACGCCGCCAGCTGTGCCTCGAGCTGTTCGTAGCGCTTCCGACGGAGCTGATTCTGCTTCCACGTGAGGCAGCCGAGCAGTGCGGCGAACGCGGCCCAGGTGACGATGCCGGCTGCGGCGTCGCCACTGGCGGCTCCGACGACCAATGCCACGATGCCGCCGCAGACGACGGCCCAGGCGGGGTAGCGCCACGTCGGCTTCGTCCTGGCGCGCGCGACCTGCGCAGCTGGGGTGTTGCTGGCGGTGTACCTGAGGTACGCGCCCTCGATCGCCTCGTGCCGTACTCCGTGGAGGTAGCAGCGCGCGTCCCGGGCGGCCACGATCGCCCGTTGTCGCGCGACAGGGTCCGCCTCTGCTTTCGCCTCCACCCGCTCCGCGATGTCCCCCGACACCGACTCGCTCATCGCAACCCCAACCCGTCGACCGGCCCGACTCGTCGCTAGGTCCAGCACCTCGTCCGGTCCCAGCACCTCCCGATCCCTCGAAGGTACCCGCGCGCACCGACATGCGGCGGGGTCACAATCGGGCGCGGACCGCCTCGAGGATCGCGTCCGCCCCGCGCTTCGCCCCGCCGGTCGCGTGGTATCCCGCTGCGACGGCTCGCGCGCCGTCGGTCCGGGTCCGCGCGTCGGCGACGGCGTTGCGCATCGCGGCTGGACCGCGACGCGGGTGCCGAAGCGTACGAGCCGACAGGCGCACGCCGGATCCGCTCACCACCACTCGCCGTGCCACTTCCAACTGGTCGCGGCCGAAGGGGACCGCGACCACCGGCACTCCGCGGGCCAGCGCCTTCTGCGTGGCTCCCATCCCGCCATGGGTCACTGCGCACACCGCGCGATCGAGGATCGGGCCGTGCGGCGCGAACTGTACGACGGTCGCATTGGCGGGAACGGTCAGGTCCGCCGGGATCCCCGACGGCATCGTCGCGACCACATGCACCGGCTCGTCGGCCAGCGCGGTCAGCGTGCGCCGCGCCAGTATCTCGTCCTTCTGGGGGTCAGAGGACGTGGTCACCAGCACGATCGGCGCGGTGATCG
>CAJCHX010000259.1 GCA_903970215.1 Acidobacteriaceae bacterium | reverse complement strand
CTGGCGGGCTGGCGGGCTGGTCCTCGTATGGCTCGGCCGATAGGGCGACGATGCTCTTTGACGACCCGTCAACAGTTGCGCTGGATCCTGAGCGGGATCGCCGCCTGCTCTGTGAGCGGGCCCCGTTTCGCTACGCCCGATGAGTCCTCAGCGCCTGCGGAGTTAATCGGTCGCGACTGATCGACACGGGCCGGAGGATGAGCACAAGCGCTGCCGGGGCAAAAGATAGCTCGCGCCGCGTGGACAAGCTCCACGACGACTGGTACCATATGCTGAGTTGCTGATTCATATAATGAATCAAGAGGCGAGGCTTGTATATGCATTCAGATCTCGATACAAGTATTTGACGTGCGGCGCACTTTGCGAACCGCACCGCGGCGCCAGGCTGGCCTCGCCGCTCCGTCCCATCCCGGACCGCGAATCTGAATGAGCCTGCAGGCAGACCTCACTGAGCACCTTTCCGCTCCCGGGCGCCGCCGCCTCGGACCACGTTTTGCCATCAGTCGGCGGACGCGCTGGTTTCTGCAGCGGCTGATGTTCATCCCTGTCGCCGCCGTGCTGGTCGCAACGGCGGCGTACTTCCTGACGAACACGATCCCAAGCGACCCGGCGAGAGCGATCCTCGGGTCGACCGCCACCGAGGCCACGCTGCATCGCGAGAACGTCCTGCTCGGTCTCAACCATGGACTGTTCTACCGGTATGTCGAGTACATGAAGCAGCTGTTCCTGCACGGATCGCTGGGTCACTCCTACTACGGAGGTCGGTCTGTGTGGGCCGATATCGGTGAGTATCTCCCGAGTTCGATCGAGCTCGCTCTGTTGGGGTTGGTGGTCGCTTTGGTTCTGGGGGTCACGGTCGGCGCCATCGGTGCCTACTTCTTCAAGGGTCCGGTGGACCGCGTGCTGAAGGTGCCAATCGTCGGGGTTCTGACGACGCCCGACTTCCTGATCGGTCTCGTGTTCATCTACTTCCTCTTCTACAAGTTCGGGTGGTTCCCGCCACCTACCGGTCAGCTCAACCTCACCGGAGCAGTCGATAACGGCCCGCTGCACGCGGCCCTGGTGGACGCCATCATTCACGGCAACGGGCCGCAGGTCTGGGCGGCCCTCAGGCATGCCGTGCTCCCGGCACTGACGCTTGGCATCTCGGCTTCGGCCTTCTTCATGCTGATCACGCGCTCAACCGTTGCGCGCGCGCTCGGCTCCTTCCAGGTCGAGTTTGCCCGTGCAAGTGGACTACCGGCGCGCAAGGTGTTTCTGTACGCGTTCCTCGATGCGCGCACGCAGATCATCACCTACGTTGGCATCCTGCTGGCGGGCTTGATCGGCAGTGACGTGATCGTGGAGCAGATCTTCAGCTGGAACGGCCTGGGGCAGTTCTTCATTCAGCGAGCCAACCAGGTCGATCTGCCGGAGATCGAGGGCATCGCACTCGTGCTGTCGATGATCACGGTCGGTGTCTTTCTGCTGGTCGATCTGATCGTCGGTCTGCTTGACCCACGGATCTCGTATGCCTAGCGCTAAGGGCGTGCCCTTCGACGCTCAGACCGCTGAGGCCGAAGCAGCGGTCCACTCCTACGCAGCGGCCCCTGACGTGTACGAGGAAGGCACAGCTCGTGCTCCACACGCCCGGGTTCCGCGCCGCGTGTGGCAGTGGCTGCGTCGGCCCGGCAACTTCCAGGTACTCATCGGCGCCGGCGGAATTCTGCTGCTGCTGCTCGTCTGTGAGTTCGTGCCGACTCCGGACAACCCGCTGACGCCGACGTCTGCCACGCTTGTCGGGCCGAGCTCCGGTCATCTGTTCGGAACCGACGATCTTGGCCGCGACATTCTCTCGCGCATGCTGGTGGCCGGACGCACTGACATCCCGCTGGTGCTAGGTGCGGCCGTGTTCGCGACGGTGGTCGGAGTGGTCATCGGGATGGCCGTCTCGACGCAGTCGCGTTGGGGAGAGCGTGGCATGCGAGTGCTTGACCTGTTTCAGGCGTTTCCCGCGATCGTGCTGCTGATCGTCCTCCTGACCACCGCCGGCCAGTCGGTGCTCGTCTTGATGGTCGTGATCGCGATCGTCTACGGGCCTCCGTTCGCCAGGTTGATCCGCTCCGAGGCGCTGGCCATCCGGGAGAGTCGCTTCATGGAGGCGGCGGCGGCGATCGGCGCGTCGGTGCCGCGTCAGATGATCCGCCACCTGCTTCCGAACGTCAG
This sequence comes from Acidobacteriaceae bacterium, assembly GCA_903970215.1. Lineage (GTDB taxonomy): Bacteria > Actinomycetota > Actinomycetes > Mycobacteriales > Mycobacteriaceae > Tsukamurella. The sequence continues at coordinate 978 of CAJCHX010000259.1, read as the reverse complement.
CAGCATCGTGCTGGTGCAGTTCGCGCTCACCGCTTCCCGAGGCATTCTGATCCTCGCCGGCCTTTCATTCCTCGGCTTCGGACCCCAACCGCCGACGCCGAGTTGGGGCACGATGATCAGCGAAGGACAGCAGTACCTGAGCGTGGGCGATTGGTGGATGGTCATCTTCCCTGGTATCCCAATCGTTCTCGTCGGACTGTTCTTCTACCAGCTATCGCTCGGGCTCGAGACGGTGCTGGCGAGGGATTCCCGTGGTTGAAACGGGCGGGCAAGGGGGCTCCGAGAGCAGCGACGTCTCGCCGCTGCTCGAGGTCTACGGCCTGCGCACGGAATTCAAGACCCGCCGCGGGGTCGTGCATGCCGTCAATGGAGTCGACTTCTCAATCCAACCCGGTGAGCTCGTCGGCATGGTCGGGGAGACAGGCTGCGGTAAGTCGGTCACCGCCCGGTCGATCCTGTCACTTGTGCCTGCGCCCGGCCGAGTCGTGGCCGGCGAGGTGCGCTTCGAGGGCGTTGACATGCGCGCCCACCGCGCCCGGGAGCTGCGACGCGTTCGCGGCGAGGGAATCGCGTTTATCCCGCAGAATCCCTGGGGGGCGCTCAACCCCATCCTCAGCATCGATCACCAGTTTCGCAACGTGATCAGGGCCCACCACAAGGGACGCTCCGGCGCAGAATGTCACAAAATCGCGCTCGCGATGTTGGAGCGAGTGGGGATCCAGGGCGCGGAACGCGTTCTGAAGGGCTACGCGCACGAGCTCTCCGGAGGAATGGCCCAGCGCGTCGTGATCGGGCTGGCGCTGGTGCTCGATCCGCGCCTGGTGATTGCCGACGAGCCGACCACCGGTCTCGACGTCACGATTCAGCGGCAATTGCTCGATCTCATCATGGAGTTGCTTCAGCGCGATCGGCGAGCCATGCTGCTCGTCACCCACGACCTTGGGATCGTCGCCCAATACTGCCATCGCGTGATCGTCA
>CAJCHX010000258.1 GCA_903970215.1 Acidobacteriaceae bacterium | reverse complement strand
GTATCGGCTTCGGGTTGCACCACGCGCCGGTGAGCTGGTGGTACCGGCCGTCGAAGTCGAACGGGCGGTCCGCGGTCCAGAGTCGCCGGACGATCGTGACGGCCTCCGCGAGGCTGCCGACGGCGTGGGCCGCATCGTCGTACGGCAGACCGTGTGCGTCGTACTCGCCCCGCGCCCCGGGATGGCTGGGGCGCGAGCCGGCGCCGATCCCGAACTCGAGCCGTCCGCCGGAGACGACGTCGACCGTCGCGGCGATTTTTGCGAGCATGGCGGGTGGCCGGAACCTGTTGCTGGACACCATCAATCCCAGTCGGAGTCGCTCGGTCTGTGCCGCGAGTGCCGAGAGTAGGGTCCAGCCCTCGAAGATCGGTCCTTCTCGATCGCTGGCGATCGGCATGAGGTGGTCGAAGAGCCAGGCGTGGTCGATCGTGTCGATGGCATCCGCCTCGCGCCAGACCCTCAGAATGTCCTGATAGGAGACGTGCTGCGGCGCGGTCAGGATGCCGAAACTCGGTGCGGCGGTGTGATTCACGGCGATCACCGGCGCCGCGGGGTCGGGCGGTCCTGGACTCGTGGGGCGGTGCTGCAGCCGAGTGTGCGAGAGAGCATGCGGGTCTCCTCGGGGAGGTGGATGGGCGCCGCGGACGCGGTTCGCGGCGGGGACTGCGATAATCGAATCGAAGCAACCGGAACACTGCTCCATCTAATATACGGAGCGATGTTCCGTTTAGCAATGCCGCGACGAGAGGAACTCGATCTCCGTGTCCGACACCGACGTGCAGGGCGGGCCCACGGTCCCGCGGAAGCGCGCAGACGCCCGGCGCAACGAGCAGGCGCTCCTGCAGGCGGCCGCCGCGGTGTTCATCCGGTCCGGCGTCGACGCGCCCGTCCGGGACATCGCGGCCGCCGCCGGGGTGGGGATGGGCACGATCTACCGCCACTTTCCGACGCGGTCGGACCTGGTGATCGCGGTCTACCGGCATCAGGTCGAGGCGTGCGCCGAGGCAGGTCCCGCACTGCTGGCGGACACGGAATCGCCCTACGTCGCGCTCAGCCGGTGGGTCGACCGGTTCGTAGACTTCCTCGCCACCAAGCACGGGCTCGCCGCGGCGATGAAGTCCGACAGCGAGGGATTCGCGAGTCTGCACGAGTACTTCCTCAGCCGGCTGGTGCCCGTCTGTGCCGAGTTGCTCGCTGCCGCGTCCGCCGCCGGCGAGATCAACGACGGAACCGACGCGCTCACGTTCATGTGGGGTATCGGGAACCTCTGCATCGGCGGCGGTCCGGATTACGACCCACGGCCGATGGTCGCGCTGCTCGTCGCGGGGCTGCGCGCGGAGCGGTGATCAGACGTCGCTCGCATAGCCGTATCGATGGTGCTCGGTGAACCCGAGGCCGGCGTAGAGGGCGTGTGCGGCGGTATTGGAATCCAGCACCTCGAGGAAGCAGCGCGCCGCGCCTCGAACGGTGGCCTCGGCGGCCAGGCTGCGCACGAGTTCCGTTGCGAGACCACGCCTTCGGTATCGTTCGGCGACCACGAGGGACCCGATTCCGGCCCACGATGTGCCGGTGTCGATGTCGTCGCCGTCGCGGGTCAGGGACAGGCGGACGGTGGCGGCCACGTCACCGTCGGGCGCGAGCGTGCCGAACCGCGCCGCGCCCAGCACCGCCGCCGACCAGGCGCCGTCCGCTGCGGCGGCCGTCTGCAGTGCCAGCCACGCGGGCGACGGAGTGTCGGACCACACCACCTGCGGGCTGGGGTCGGCGATCGCCGCCGGGTCTACGACGAACACCCGCGACGAGCGGTCGAAGTGAGGTGGGCGCGGCCGCCCCATGAGACGATCGACCCACTGCAGACGCATCAGCATCCCGCGTTCGGCATACCAGGCGCGGACGCCGTCGATGCGGTCGAGCGAGGCCTCCGGCGTGAGCGGTGCCGCCGAGTTCGCCCGCCCGCCTGGTAATCCGCCCCCGAACCGGCACAGCCACCCGTCCACCTCGGCGTTCTCCGAGGACGGCCAGCAGCGGGCTTGCGCGCGCGTGAGTGCGCGGATCTCCCGGTTGCGGACGGGCCGGGCCGGCACCGCCTTGTAAGCCACGATCTCCGCGCGGGGCACGGTGTGGCGCTGCCCGTCCCGCACCACGACGAGCGGGTCACCGTCGGACTCGAGCGTGCCGATCACGTCCGTCGCCTGCCCGGACGGAAGCAGCCGCCGGACCACGACCCGGTCGCCGGGTGTGGGGGCGATCCTCACTCTTCGTCGTGCCCGAACGGGTCGGCGACCGTACCGGGCGTCCACGAGAGGCCGGGCACGCCCCAGCCGTTCTTCTTGATCGCCTTCTTGGCCTGCCGTGCGTTCCTTCCGACCAGTACGTCGGTGTAGAGGAAGCCGTCCAGGTGTCCGGTCTCGTGTTGCAGCATCCGTGCGAAGAAACCGGTGCCCTCGATCTCCACCGCGTTGCCGTCGCGGTCGGTGCCGGTGACCTTGGCCCAGTGCGCGCGCCCGGTGGGGAACGACTCACCGGGCACCGACAGGCAACCCTCCTCGTCGTCGTCCGGGTCGGGCATCGTCTGGGGGACTTCGCTGGTCGTGAGCACAGGGTTGACGACCTCGCCGCGCCGCCGGGCCCCGAGTTCCTCGTCGGGGCAGTCGTAGACGAACAGCCGCAGTCCGTGTCCCACCTGGTTGCCGGCCAGGCCCACTCCGTTCGCGCGGTCCATCGTTTCGTACATGTCGTCCAGCAACGCCACGACCTCGGGGTTCGGCCGGCCGGCGGAGTCGAGGACGACGGGTGTGGTCGGCCGGTGCAGAACGGGTTCGCCCACGATGCAGATGGGGAGGATCGTCATGGGCTCCAAGGATACGGACACCCGATCGGCCGGGCTGCCGTCACCGGGTGGTGATCGCCGCTCGACCGACGTCGCGTGCCGACTCGGCGACACGTCGCGCGGTGGCCCGGAGGCGCCGCGCGACCGTGGTTAGATGAATTCGAATTACACGGCTGTGACTTTCGAGGAGGGGCATGGACGGCGCGATCGCGCGTGAGCACGCAGTCGCCGGGGAGCCGAAGATCGGCCCGGTGACCCAGGAGCGCGACGACGACGGCCTGACCCGGCGGGATCGGGACATCCTCGCGTTCGAGCGGCAGTGGTGGAAGTACGCGGGGGCCAAAGAGGACGCCATCAAGGAACTCTTCGATCTCTCCGCCACGCGGTACTACCAGGTGTTGAACGCGCTGGTCGATACCCCGGCGGCGCTCGCCGCCGACCCCATGCTGGTCAAGCGGCTGCGCCGCGTCCGCGCCACCCGGACGAAGGCCCGCGCGGCCCGCAAGCTCGGTTTCGAGATCAACTGAACCCGATAGGGTGGCGGGCGTGAGCATCACCGACCATCAGCGCCGGGTACCGATCCGCGCGATCATCATGATCTTCGTTGCGCTGGCGATCGCCTTCGCAGCCCTGGGCTGGCACAGCGCTGCGACGCGCGACTCCGATCCCGACGCGGCTCTGCACGCGCAGGCCGCCAAGGTGTCGGCCGCGGCGTCCGGCGCCGCCTCGTCGGCCTCCGCCTCCGCCTCCGCGACGCCGGCGGCTGCACCGGTAGCGTGCGTCTTCTCCCAGTCCGGGGCCGGCGCGGCGGCGAGGAGTGCCGTGGCCGCGCTGAAGAAGGGCGGTGTCACCGTCGCGGGCGACCCGGCAGCGTGGAAGGGCAAGGCACCCCGCGGCACCGTCGTCTACTACGCCGACGGACTGGACGCTGCCGCCAAGCAGGCCGCCGCCGCGATCGGTGCGGGAGCCACCGTCCAGGTGCGCCCGGGGACCGTCACAGAGTGCGCCGGCGACCTCGTGGTGATCGTCGCCAAGTAGCCGTCCGGGGCAGGGGCGGCGGCTACGAACCACCTTGCCGACCTGCCCGGACCTCGCACAGCGTGGTCGGGGCAACGCAACGACGACGCCCGGATATGATTTGCCACGACCTCAGCCGTTGCAGAAGGAGTCCTCGATGACGAAGCGTACGTCCCGCGCCCTGATCCTGCCCGTGGCGGCGCTGGCGCTTACCGGGCTCGCGGCCTGCGCGACCAACGAGTACCCGTCCGATTCGCCGGGGACCACCCCTGCGGTAGTGACCGGCAACGTGGTTCCTGCGAACGGCCCCGTCGGAGCGAGCGGCGATACCGGCTCGACCGCGGGTACCTCGTCCAACTCGGCCACGGCTGCGCTGAAGAAGGCCGACGGCTCGAGCGCAGGCACCGCGACGTTCACCGAGCAGGACGGCGTCGCGGTGGTCGACGTCAAGGTCACCGGTTTGACCGCCGGGTTCCACGGCATGGACATCCACACGGTGGGTAAGTGCGAGGCGAACTCGACGGCTCCCGCCGGCGGCGCGGCCGGTGACTTCCTGTCCGCCGGTGGTCACTTCCAGCCCACGGGCCGCAAGCCCGCGTCGGCCAGCGGCCAGTTGGTCTCGATCTACGTGAACAGCAACGGCACCGGCCAGACCGTCACGACCACCGGTGCGTTCACCGTCGACGACCTGCTGGGCGCCGCCCAGGGCACCTCGCTGGTCGTGACCACGGGTGCCGACAACGCCGGCGACGTGCCCGCGGCCAAGACGGTCACCCCCGGCCAGCTGGACCAGACCGGTGTGGACACCACCGACGCGGGCGCCCGCGTCGCTTGCGGCGTTATCAAGGCCGGGTAGCCATCAAGCCCGTCGCGTTCCATCCGTCGGCCGGGCCTACGCTGAGCGTCGAATGGGAACTCGCCATCGTCGATCGCGAGACCGGCGATCTGACGGGTCGCGCCACCGAGTTGTTCGACGGAGTGCCCGCCGTCGACGAGAAGGTGTCCGGGCAGGTCCACCATGAGCTGCTCCGCAACACCATCGAGGTGGTCACGGGCGTGTGCGACGACACCGCCGAAGCCATGGCCGACCTCGCCGCGGTGCTGAGAGCCGTGCGCGTCGCGTCGGATGCGCTGGGTGTGGAGCTCTACGGTGCAGGGACGCACCCGTTCGCCGAGTGGTCGGCGCAGCAGTTCACCGACTCACCCCGCTATGACGAGCTGATCAACCGGACCCAGTGGTGGGGGCGCCAGATGCTGATCTGGGGCGTGCACGTACACGTCGGGGTCGACCACCGGGACAAGGTGCTGCCGATCATCTCGGCACTGTTGAAGTACTACCCCCACCTGCTCGCACTATCGGCCAGCTCGCCGATGTGGGGCGGTCACGACACGGGTTACGCCAGTACCCGGGCGATGATGTTCCAGCAGCTCCCCACCGCGGGGCTGCCGTTCCAATTCCAGCACTGGTCGGAGTTCGAGCGCTTCGTGCACGACCAGATGACCACGGGGATCATCGACCAGCTCAACGAGATCCGGTGGGACATCCGGCCGGCCTGCCACCTGGGCACCGTCGAGATCCGGGTGTGCGACGGAGTCTCCAACTTCGCCGAGCTGGAGGCACTGGTCGCGCTTATCCACTGCCTGGTGGTGTGGCTGGACGAGCGGCTGAACGCGGGGGAGGAGCTGCCGCAACTGCAGCCGTGGCATGTCCAGGAGAACAAGTGGCGGGCTGCGCGGTACGGGCTCGACAGCATCGTGATCCTCGACGCCGACAACGCCGAGCGGCTGGTGACGGAGGATCTGGACGAGCTCCTCGAACGGCTGGCGCCGGTGGCGCGGCGGTTGCACTGCGAGCGCGAAC
>CAJCHX010000257.1 GCA_903970215.1 Acidobacteriaceae bacterium | reverse complement strand
GTTCGAGACCGTTGAGGACGTCATCACCGCCGTCTCAGAGAGCTAGAGGAGACCAACGATGCCCGAACACCAGCATGCCCATGCCGTTCTGCCCTCCGCGACGCTCGACGAGCGCGCCCGCGAGGACATCGTCAAATCGCTGAAGCGCAACGTCACCACGCGTTTGGTGCCGGGAGTCTCGGATGTCTGGCGCCGCCGAGTCAGCCAGCAGTTCGCCGACACGCCGGCCAGCCGGCACGAGGTCCGTCAGGCGATGCTCGACGACGATTACGTGCAGCACGTCTTCTCGCTGCGCCGCATCCTTCAGGAGCAGGTCTGGGATGTGACCGCGGAGATCGTGGGCCGTCAGATCGAGGACCTCAACCGACGCGCGGAGCACGTCGAGAACCACGCCGGGGGCACGCTGGAGCTCGATCCAGGGCTCGAAATCCCGGCCTATCTGCAGGCGCTTGACATTCATGCCATGCCTACGGGGTACTGGGACGTGGCGACCGAGGGCTACGACGTCGCCGCGGGGGCGATGTACGACCGCGGCGTCTATCTGTACGCGCTTGGTCAAAGCGGTCCCCTGGGCGACAGCCGTGGCCGTTCGGTGGTGTTCAACTTCTTCGCCGAGGAGCTTCCGGAGCTTCGTCCTCGGCGGATCCTTGACATGGGCTGCAGCGTCGGGCACAGCCTGCTGCCCTACACCGAGCTGTACCCCGAAGCCGAGATCTGGGGCATCGACGTCGGGCCGGGGGTCCTGCGCTACGCCCACGCGCGCGCAGAGTCGCTGGGGAAGAAGATTCACCTCTCTCAACAAAGCGCCGAACGGACCCGGTTCCCCGACGGCCATTTCGATCTCGTCACGTCTCACATCCTGCTCCACGAGACGTCGCGATCGGCTTTGCGCAACATCTTCGCCGAATGCTGGCGGCTGCTGGCGCCCGGCGGCTACATGATGCACGCCGAGGTCCCTCAGTTCGAGGGTGTGGACGCGTTCACGCAGTTCATGCTCGACTACGACACCTACTACAACAACGAGCCGTTCTGGGGCGCGATGCACGACACCGACCTGGGCCAGATCGCGATCGACGTCGGCTTTCCGCCTGAGAATGTCCGCTCAGCCTTCGTCGCAAGCGGCCGGCGCGAGGGAGCCGACCGCACGGGAACCGCGTCCAAGGGCAAGGCCGCCGGGCAGCTCCAGCTCACGGTGGCCCGAAAGCCAATCGCTAACTGATCGGCGTGGCGCGGCCCGCCTGGATGCGCGCACCGGTCACCGCAAGACGCCGTCAACCCCATTTGTCAGGACAGCTCACCAAAGAGTCCATCCTCTGACCATTATCAGGTTCAGATGGGTTCAGCTGGGGAACAATTTCATATTGTGGTGAGGTAGTTTGTATTATGAAACAATGGGCACCGGGAGGCATCGATGAGGACACGGGCGCAGGCCACCGCAGCACGAAGGCTGCGAGAGCGACTGGCCCAACCGGGCATCGTGGTGGTTCCCGGTGTGACCAACGCCCTGCACGCGCGTTTGGCTGAGCAGGCCGGCTTCGACGCCGTCTTTACGACCGGCGCAGGCATCGCGAACACCGTCCTCGGAGTCCCGGATCTCGGTCTCTTGACGATGACCGAGATCGTCGAGGTCAATCTGCGAATCGCTCAAGCCGTTGATCTGCCGGTCATTGCCGATGCGGACACCGGCTACGGAAATCACCTCAACGTCATCCGGACGACTCAGGAGCTGGAGCATGCCGGGGTCGCAGCGCTGATCATCGAGGATCAACAAGCCCCGAAGCGGTGCGGCCATTTCTCGGGCAAGGAGCTCGTCGCGACCGAAGAGATGGTGGAGAAGCTGCTCGCCGCCGTGCACGCTCGGCAGGACCCGGACACGGTGCTCGTGGCGCGGACCGACGCAATCGCAGTCGAGGGGCTCCAAGCCGCGATCCGACGCGCGAATGCGTACGTCGCCGCCGGCGCGGAGGTGGTGTTCATCGAGGCGCCAAACTCCGTAGAAGAGCTGGCCGCGATCCCCCGCGCGGTCTCCGCACCGTGCCTGGTGAACATTGTGGAGGGTGGGCGGACCCCGCTGCTCAGCGCCTCAGAACTGGAGACGATGGGCTTTCGCCTGGTGCTGTACGCCAACCTCGCGCTGCGGGTCGCGGCCTGGAGCGTCGCCGAGGCCTTTGCGCATGTTCTCCGAGAAGGGAGCTCGACCGACATCCTGGAGCGCATGCTGAGTTGGGAGGCGCGTCAGACCTTGGTCGATCTCACGCAGTGGCAGGAACTCGATCACGAGCTCGCCGACCGAGCGCGTGCGCTGCTCCTGCGGCACCAGAGCGGCCTGTCGCTGTCGGGCGACGGAGATGAAACCGTGGTGAACGGGACTCCGGCGCCCTCCGGAGGGTCGGCCTGACGGTGCCGCGCGAGAGCCCGGATGGCTCGCGTTTCGAACCGGTCGCGGTGGAGTCTCGCTACGACGCACCGCGGGGACATGTGCTCTCCGCCCCCGGGCGATCCTGGTTGTTGCGGGCCTGGCCCCTGATCCGCGCGCACCGGCGCGCGTTCTCAGTCTCCCTGCTGCTGGCGTTTGTCGGACTGTCTCTTTCAGCGCTCGCGCCTGACATCCTGCGACTGGCGATCGATCACGCCCTGTCAGGAGATCGTGGGCTCGGCCGCTACGCAGTGGCGCTGGCGACCCTGGCCGTGGCGGTTGCGGTTGCCAACGGATTCGCACTCACCCTCCTGATCCGAGTCGCTAACCGGATCGAGTTCGATCTCAGGGCGCTCATCTATGAGAAGCTCGCCCGGCTCGATCCGCAGTTCTACGACAGCTCGTCGACCGGCGAGCTGATGTCGCGGGCCAACTCTGACGTGCGGGCCGTGCAGCTGTACTTGGCCTTCGCGCCGTCGATCGTCGTTCAGTGTTCGATCGCTCCGATCGCGTTCGTGCTGATGCTGCTCGTCAACGTTCCGCTCGCGCTGCTCACGATGGCGACCGTACCGGCGACCTTCTGGATCGGCCTGCAGATGCGCCGCCGGATGTACCCCGTCTCATGGATGATCCAGGCGCGTCTGGCCGAGGTCGCCAATCTCGTTGACGAGTCGGTGGGGGGCGTTCGGGTGGTGAAGGCTTTCGCGGCCGAGCAGCATCAGCTCGACGAGCTTGCCCGGACCGCGGAGCGCGTGCGCTGGGCCTATACCCGCGATAGCGACATCCGGGCGCTGTGGGCGCCGCTGATGGAAAGCCTTCCCAGGATGGGCCTCGCCCTGCTGCTGATCGTCGGCGGCTTGATCGAGCTCCACGCGCGTCATGCGGTCGGAGTGTTGATCTCGTTCAGCAGCTACGTTCTGCTGTTGCAGTCGCCGTTTCGCCAGCTGGGCATGGTCGTCATGATGAGCCAGCGAGCGAGTGCCTCCGCGGAGAGGATCTACGAGATCATCGACCGACCGGCGACGGTGACTGATCGGCCGAATGCCCGCGCGCTCGAGCACTGTCGTGGCGCCATCAGCTTCAGCGACGTCCGCTTTGGCTACGCGGAGGGTGCCGAGGTCCTGCGCGGACTGACACTCGACATCACAGCCGGGGAATCGGTAGCCATCGTCGGCTCTGCCGGCAGCGGCAAATCGACCATCGCCCGGCTCATCGCTCGCCTGTACGACGCCGACAGCGGGGTTGTCGCGGTTGATGGGCACGATCTGCGCGAGTTGCAGACAGCCAGCCTGCGCCATCACATCGCCCACGTCCCCGATGAGCCGTTTCTGTTCTCCGCCAGCCTGCACGACAACATCGCCTACGGACGGCCGGGCGCCACGCGCGCGGAAGTCGTTGCCGCCGCCCGCGCGGCCCAGGCAGACGGTTTCATCCGCGGTCTCGCTGACGGCTACGAGACGATCATCGGCGAACGCGGCTACACGCTCTCCGGTGGTCAACGCCAACGGGTCGCGATCGCGCGGGCCCTGCTCGTCAAGCCAAGGATCCTGCTGCTCGACGACGCCACCAGCGCCATCGACGTCCACACCGAACAGCTCATTCACACGGCCCTGTCGGGCCTTCAGCGCGACCGTACGACCGTCGTCCTCGCCCATCGGCCCTCCACGATTGGCTTGGCCGATCGCGTGGTGATGATCGAGGACGGTCGGGTGGTGGCCGACGGTCGCCACGCCGAGATGCTCGCCCAGCACCCCGGATACCGCGCGCTGTTCGGCGCGCTCGCGGACCCTCGCTCGCAGCCGGCCGCGGCCGGCAGACCGCAGACGGCCTCTGCATGAGCTCCGGGAGCGCCGGGTCGGTCCGGATCCCGCCTGAGTACAGCAGGGCGGTGGCCGAGGTGGAGGCCTCGGAGCCGATCCATGAGATCACGCCACACAGGTTCACGCATCGTCCGCCGGAAGGCCGGGCCCTGCTGGGGCTGAGATCAATGCTCAGGGGCCGGCGCCGCGCGCTGCTTCCCTGCGCCGCGGCCATCATGATCGAAGCTCTCACGCTGCAAGCCGGTCCGTTCCTCACCCAGATCGTGATCGATCACGGGGTGCTGCCCCATCGCGCGGCCATCGTCGTGCTGGGGGGGGCGCTCTACCTGGGGTCGGTGCTGCTGTGCGGCGTCATGTCAGGAGTACGCACGAGAATGTCGGGCCGGCTCGCCGCCGACGTCATGTCGGCGCTGCGCACCGAGGTGTTCGCCCACCTGCAGCGCCAGTCGCTGTCCTTCTACACCCGAGAGAAGGACGGCGTGATGATGACTCGCATGACATCCGACGTCGAGGCGTTGCAACAGCTCATTCAAGAGGCGTTGGGGATGTTTGGAGTCCAGCTGCTGACGATGCTCGTGGCCGGCACTGTGCTGTTCGTCTATAACGCCGCACTGGCCGCGATCACCCTCGCCGCTGTCCTGCCGATCCTGGGCGCCCTGTCCGTGTGGTATCAGCGCTCGTCAGACCGCCGCTACGAGCGGGTGCGCGACACGTTGGCGGACGTCCTCTCAGACCTTCAGGAGAGCCTGCACGGTGCTCGGACGGTGATCACTCACAATCGAGCCCGGCACAATGTCCTGCATCACCGCAACGTGCTCGGTCGCTACCAGGACGCCAACCACGCCGTAGCGACGGCCAATGGGATCTATGCCGGCGCCACTCAGGGCGTCGCGATCCTCGGACAGGCGGCACTTCTGTTGCTCGGTGGTGAGATGGTCATCCATCACCACCTCACGCTTGGCGAGTTCGGCGCGTTCATCCTGTACCTCGGTACCTTCTTCGCCCCGATTCAGCAGATCACCGTGCTCTACAGCCTGTATCAGCAAGCACGAGCGTCGATCCTGAAGCTGCGGGCACTGCTGCGAGAGTCGCCCGAGGTACTCGAGGCGCCCGAGCCGGTGGTTCTTGGAGCGATTGCGGGTGAAGTGGAGCTCCACGACGTCACCTTCGGCTATGAGCCCGCTGCCCCGGTGCTCAGCCACGTCAATCTGCACATCTCTGCCGGCGAGACCATCGCGTTCGTGGGACCGACGGGTGCCGGCAAGTCCACGATCAGCAAATTGCTCTGCCGCTTCTATGACCCTCAGTGCGGTGCCGTGCGAGTCGACGGCGTGGATCTGCGGCAAGTTGAGCTGGCCTCGCTGCGTCGTCAGGTGGGTGTCGTCCCCCAGGAGCCGTACCTCTTCGTCGGGACGATCGCTCACAACATCGCCTTCGGCAGGCCGTCGGCGAGCGAGGCGGAAGTCCGTCGTGCCGCCGAGCTGGCCGGTCTGGGCCCGTTGATCAAGCGGCTACCCCGCGGTCTCGACACGATCGTTCAGGAGCGTGGACAGTCCTTGGCCGCGGGTGAGCGCCAGCTGTTAGCACTGGCTCGGGCATTCCTCATCGATCCGCGGGTGCTTGTGCTCGACGAGGCCACCTCCAACCTGGATCTGCGCTCCGAGCAACGCATCGAAGACGCGCTCGATCTGCTGCTGAGGGACCGCACCGCGATTGTCGTCGCTCATCGCCTGTCGACCGCCATGCGGGCGGATCGCATCGCGGTGATCGCCGACGGAACGATCGCCGAGGTCGGTACCCATTCCGAGCTGCTGGAGGCCGGCGGGCGATATGCGGCGATGCACGCCATCTGGCAGCTCCACGCAGTCTGATCGCCCCTGCGTTCCGACATCTGGT
>CAJCHX010000256.1 GCA_903970215.1 Acidobacteriaceae bacterium | reverse complement strand
TGATGGCCCGCCGATTCTGGTGGATTGCGCACCGAATCGGTACACAATCCACCGAAATCGTGCGCCTATCAGGCGCCGACGGCGGCGGGTGCCTCCCCGCGCCGGGCCGCGCGGGCGCGCTCCCGCTCCAGCGCCCGCGCCCGACTCTCCTCGAACCGGATGACGCTCTTCTCCAACTGGTCGAGGTACGCGCCGAGTTCCTCGCGTGCCCGCTCGCCGCGCGCAGTCAGGTCGTCGCGCTCGAATACCCGCCAGATCTTGAAGATCGGACGCAACACCTCGTCGAGGTGCTGACGCAGGTCATAGATGCCGTGCTTGACCATCAGTACGCCGTTGCGCCGGAAGTCCGGCTTACCCTCACCGGGCATGACGAAGTTCGTCGTGATCTTGTGGATGGACTCCATCACCTGGTCCGGCGCCATATCGAACGCTGCCGACGTGATGTTGCGGTAGAAGATCATGTGCAGGTTCTCGTCGGCGGCGATGCGCTTGAGCATCCGGTCGGCGACCGGGTCCTCGCAGACCCGAGCCGTCTGCCGGTGGCTCACCCGCGTGGCGAGTTCCTGGATGGTCACGTACACGACCTGGTCGAGCGCCCCGCCGTAGCCGTCCGGCGCCGCGACGCCCAGCTCGAGGTGGGTCATGCGGTCGCGCTCCAGCTTGACGGGGTCGACCGCACGAGTGACCAGCAGGTAATCCCGCATGGCGATCGCGTGCCGATTCTCCTCAGCGGTCCACCTGCCCACCCAGGTGCCCCACGCGCCGTCCATCGTGAAGTTGTCGGCGATGGTGCGGTGGTAGGACGGCAGGTTGTCCTCGGTGAGCAGGTTCGTGATCATCGCGACTCGCGCCACCTCGGACAACCGAGACTGGCCGAGTTCCCAATCCGTGCCGCCGAGCGCCGCGAAATTCCGCCCGTCGGACCAGGGCACGTAATCGTGTGGATTCCAGTTCTTGGCCACACCCAGATGCCGGTCGAGGTTGTCCGCCACCACCGGCTCGAGCTCGGTCAGCAGTTCCAGTTCGGTCAGATCGCGCGCCACGTCGGTTCCCTTCGTCGCGGTGGTAGCGGGCTGAACCGGACACACGTGCCGTCGGACTCGACCGGGCCCCGTATCTGTCAGAGACTCGCCGAATGCCCAGGCACACGTCCGTCAGGTTCGACCCACCGGGCGTACGTCCGCCATTATATGACTCTGCTCACGAAAATTGCAGCAGAAGTGCGAAGCGAATCGCGGTCATTCCTCCAGATACGCCCGCAGTTCGTCCATCGCAGCAGACACGAGCCCCAGTAGATCGGTGTCCTCGTCGGCCAGCCAACGCTCGTATGCGGACAGCGTCAGCTCGAGGCTTACGCGGCCCACGATCTGCGGCAGCAGCGCCTGGCAACCCTGCCCGGTGCGGCCCGCCACGTACTCGGCGATCACCTGGCGCCACTCGCGATAGCGATGGACCGAGTGCGCCTCGAGCGCCGGTGTGCCGAGGATCAGCGCCATTCGTTCACGGTGACTCGGAACGGTATCCGAGTCGACGCGGTTGAACTCCACGACGCAGGAGTGCACCGCTTCGTAGAGTGGCGCATCGCGCGGCGCTTCGGCGAGCCGAGTTCGAAACTGGTCCAGGGCGAGGTCGAACTGCCCCCACGGGATGTCGTTCTTCGACCGGTAGTAGCGGAACAATGTGCGCCGCGCCACACCCGCCTCGGCGGCGATCGCCTCCATCGTCGTCTTCTCGAAACCGCGGTCGACGAACAGCCGGAAGGCGGCCTGCTCGATGTCCGACAGGGAGGTCACCTCAGGGCGGCCTACGGTCGGCGCGCCCCGGGTCGCACGTTGCCCTTCGGCAGCCATGGATTCACGATAGCAATCCGCGCCTGAAACCCGCGGACGAGTCGGTGACCGCCGGGTCGCGATCGCCGCCGGCGGAGGTGGTGGACGAGGTGCCGCCGGAGGTGCCGCCAGCCCCGTGGCGCTCTCCGTCGACGGCGCGCTCTCCGTCGACGGCACGCTCGTCGTCCGCGCAGCTCCCGTCCTGGCCGTCCGGGCAGTCCTCTCCGTCCGTGCAGCCGGCTGCACGGTCCGCGACACCGCCGCCGACGGGGTGGTCGGCAGGCACGTCGGATTCGACGCCCTCCTCGTCGGCGACGCCGAACAGCGCCGCGACCACGCACCACAATGCCGTTGTCGCAGGCCAGACGATCAGCGCGATCCACGACATGAGCCAGCCCCAGAAGCCACCGACGGCGCCGTCGACGTGCGTCAGAAACGCTGAGCCCGCCAGCCGGATCGCGGGCGCATTGGTGAACTCCACGTCCGTTCCGGAGGGAACCACGAACCGGGCATCCACGATCGCCTGCCCGAGCAACGCGGCAAGGATCACACCGATCCAACCGCAGCCGACGGATATCCACACGCCGGCCGCAGTCCGACGCGCCGACCGGAACACCAGCGCCCCGGTCAGCAGGCCACCGAGCACCGACAGCACCACGAACAGCACGATCGCAATGAAGTAGTTGTCGGTCTGCCCGTCATAGAACGCCACCGTTCCATGCTTGGTGACGATGCCGTGCGCTCCCTGCGCCCACACCCCCCAGGCCATGCCGACGGCTGCTCCCAGAACGAGCGCCACTACGACGGGCACGATCGAGGCGCGCCGACTAGAAGAACCTGCCACTCGGGCTAGCGTAGTCCGCGCTCGGAGGAATCCCGTTCACCGTGGCGTGAGCAGCGTGCTCGCCAACCGTCGGGACTCACCTGGACTACCATCCGGCGGCCGCACCGCCCGCAGAACCGAGGGGGTTCGAGGCCGAGCCGGGCGGCCTCGAACACCGGCGCCCCCTCGGAGAGCGGCTTGCCCGTGTATTCGCAGTACACGGCCTCGTCCTGCCCTCCGGGAAGGTCGGCCCGGTCTCTGGCCAACGTCGTCACAGGCTCTCGTTGAGCGCCTTGATCGGCATCTTCAGCTGGTCGAGCAGATCCAGGTCCGATTCCGCAGGGCGACCGAGCGTGGTCAGGTAATTCCCCACGATCACAGCGTTGATTCCGCCGAGGATGCCCTTCTCGGCCCCCAGGTCACCCAGCGTGATCTCGCGTCCGCCGGCGAATCGCAGGATCGTCCGCGGCAACGCCAGGCGGAAAGCGGCAACCGCCTTGAGCGCCTCGGTCGCGGGCATGACGTCGAGATCACCGAACGGGGTGCCCGGGCGCGGGTTGAGGAAGTTGAGCGGGACCTCGTCGGGCTCGAGTTCGGCCAGATCTGCGGCGAACTCGGCACGTTGCTCCAGCGACTCCCCCATCCCCAGGATGCCGCCGCAGCACACCTCCATGCCGGCCTCGCGGACCATCTTCAAGGTGCCCCAGCGCTCCTCCCACGTGTGGGTGGTGACGACGTTCGGGAAGTGCGAGCGCGACGTCTCGAGGTTGTGGTTGTAGCGGTGCACACCCATCGCCGCGAGCTCATCGACCTGCTCCTGGGTGAGCATGCCGAGGCTGCACGCGATCTGGATGTCGACCTCGTTGCGGATCGCCTCGATGCCGGCCGCGACCTGAGACATGAGCCGCTTGTCCGGTCCGCGGACCGCCGCGACGATGCAGAACTCGGTGGCCCCGGTCTTCTGGGTCTGCTTCGCAGCCTCGACCAACGACGGGATGTCGATCCACGCCGACCGCACCGGCGATTCGAACAGCCCGGACTGACTGCAGAAGTGGCAGTCCTCAGGGCAGCCGCCGGTCTTGAGGCTGATGATGCCCTCGACCTCCACCTCGGGACCGCACCAGCGCATCCGCACCTCATGGGCCAACTGCAGCAGATCGTCGAGACGTTCGTCGGGCAATTGCAGCACCGCGAGGGTCTGCTCCTGAGTGAGGCCCTCGCCCCGCTCCAACACCTGGTCGCGGGCGGTGTCGAGGATATCGGCCAGAACGCCGGTCATGCGGACTCCTTGGGTCGGGCGGTAGGGCTGAGGGTCGCGGGGCTGATCTCCGCCAGCCACGCGGCATCGAACCAGCCACGTGCATCAGCACAGAATTGTACAGCGTTCAATAAGCCGGCTCCGTCAGGCACGCGGCCCACGACGGGCACCCCGGTCGTCCCCGGCAGATCGGTCAGGTTGCACAGCTCGGCGAGACCGGGCTCGACGGGCCATCGTCCCAGCACGATGCCGGCGCAGGGGACCCCGGCCGTGGCCAGCATGCGGGTCGTGAGCTCGGTGTGGTTGAGCGTTCCCAACGCCGGATCGGCGACCACGAGGACCGCGGCCCCCAGATCGGCCGCGAGGTCGATCAGGGTGAACGGCGTTCCTACGTGGTCGGTGCCGAGCCGTACCAGTACCCCACCGGCGCCCTCCACCAGCGTCAGCCGGTCGGCGCGGTCGTACCGACGGACGAGCGCAGCAGCATCGGTGCGCTGTAGCGGTGTGACTCCGGCGCGCACCGCCGCGGTGAGCGGCGCCAGGGGATCCGGGAACCGCGCCCCCTCGACGGCGCACACCTCAGCCAGCCGGGCGACGACGCGGGCGTCCGGTTCGGCACCGTCGGCGTCATACAGATCGTGGGGTCCGAACCCGGTCTGCGCGGGCTTGACCACCATCGCGTCGCCGCCGATCGAGCGGACCGCCGCCGCAATCGCCGCGGCGGCCACCGTCTTGCCGACCCCGGTCGATGTGCCGGTCACACAGAGAACTGTCATGCCCACGCCGCTCGTGCCTCGGCGACCGCAGCACGCACCACGCCGATCGCGCGCGACACATCGTCGGCGCCGAGGTCGGCGCGGGCGGTCAGCCGAAGTCGCGACGTGCCCGCGGGCACCGACGGCGGCCGGAAGCACCCGACGCGGACGCCGCGCTCGGCGCAACCGCGGGCTGCGGCGACGGCGACTTCGGGATCCCCGAGCACAAGCGAGACCACGGCCGACTCCGGGGCCGCCGCAGCGACCTCGGACAGATCTGCGATGCCCGCTGCCAGCGCGCCGGCGCGCGCGCGGACGATGCGCGGCAGTGCCGGCTCCTCTGCCAGCACCTGCAACGCCGCATCGGCGGCTCCGACGGCGGCCGGCGCCAGACCGGTGTCGAAGATGAACGAGCGCGCGGCGTCGACGAGATGCGCGCGAACGCGTGCGGACCCGATCACCACACCGCCCTGCGACCCCAGCGCCTTGGACATGGTCGCGGTGACCACCAGATCAGGCGCGCCGGCAAGGCCTAGCTCGTGCACCAGGCCACGGCCGCCATCGCCCCGTACGCCCAGCCCGTGCGCCTCGTCGACCAGCAGTACCGCCCCGAACGCGCGCGCCGCGGCGTACAGGTCGTCGACCGGAGCGAGTCGGCCGTCGGCGCTGTACACGGAGTCCGTGAGGACGAGAGCGCGCTGCTCGCCACGCTCGGCGAGGGCCGCTGCAACCGCTGCGACGTCGCCCCGGGGGGTGACGACGACGCGGGCCCGCGAGAGTCGACAGGCGTCGACGAGCGAGGCGTGCGACCCACCGTCGGACACGACCAACGTGCCGCGCCCCGCCAGAGCGGTGACGGCACCGATGTTGGCGAGATAGCCGGACGAGAAGCAGAGCGCAGCGGGCCAGCCGAGGAATGTGGCGATCCGGTCTTCGAAGCACTCGTGCAGCTCGGTGGTGCCGGTGACCAGGCGCGACCCGGTGGATCCCGCACCCCAGGTGTGCACCGCGTCGATCGCTGCGGCGACGACCCGGGGATGGCGCGCGAGCCCTAGATAGTCGTTGGAGGCCAGGTCGAGCGCCGCGTCGTCCACCGGTCGGGGGCTCAGTGTGCGGCGGAGGCCGGCGACGCGGCGGTCGTCGGCGTAACCGTCCAGCCAAGCCAGCGCGTCGCCGGCCGTACCGCCCTCGACGCCGGGGCCG
>CAJCHX010000255.1 GCA_903970215.1 Acidobacteriaceae bacterium | reverse complement strand
CGCCGCGCCGCGGCCCCGCCGACGTCACGCTCGCCCCCGCCGCCACCGCGGCGGCGACCTGCTGCTCGAGTGTCTCCGCCGCCCGCAGCGACGACAGCGGCGCGATACCGGCGGCGGCAGCCAGCAGCGCCGCGGTGAACTTCTCGACGAAAGCGTCGTACAGGTGGTCGGCGACGATGAACCGCTTGCCGGCGTTACAACACTGCCCGGTGTTCTCGAGGCGCGCCGCGACCGCGGATTCGACGGTCGCGTCGAGGTCTGCCGAGGCCAGAATGATGAACGGGTCGGAGCCGCCCAGCTCGAGCACGCACTTCTTGAGGTTGCGTCCCGCGATCTCCCCGACCGCGGCTCCCGCACGCTCGGAACCGGTGAGCGACACCGCCGCGACTCGCGCATCGGCGATGATCGTCGCCACCTGGTCATTGGTCGCTCGGATGTCGATGTACGCGCCCTGCGGAAACCCGGCCTCAAGGAACAACAGTTGCATCAGCTCGGCGGACTCGGGGCACTGTGGCGCGTGCTTGAGCAGGATCGTGTTGCCTACCACCAGGTTTGGTCCCGCGAATCGTGCCACCTGGTAATACGGGTAGTTCCACGGCATGATGCCCAGCAGCACCCCGATCGGGCCCCGCTTGATCACGGCGGTTCCCGTTCCCTCGAGCAGCGGGATCTGTTCGTCCGCGAGGAACGTCTCGGCGTTGTAGGCGTAGTACTCGTAGATCGCCGCACTGAAGTCCACCTCGCCGAGCGCTTGGTCTCGGGGTTTGCCCATCTCCCGGACGATCACGTCGGCCAGCTGGTCGCGGCGCTCGGTGTGCAGCTCGCCGACTCGCCGGATCAGTGCCGCCCGGTCGGCGACCGTCGTCGTCCGCGCCCAGCTGCGTCCGGTCGTGGCCGCCGCGGCCACGGCCGCTTCGATCTCGGCGTCGCTCGCTGTCGGATAGGCGGCGACCAACTCGCCGGTCGCAGGGTCGATGACGGCGTACTCGGTCATTCCGGCTCCTTCACTATTGCTCCCAGAGACTTCACTCCACCCGCCACGATAGGCGCGGCCCTCGCGGTCGCGGGCCGCCGTCCGCAGGAGGTTCGGTCTCGACTCGAGACTACTGTGAAGGAATGTGCGGGAGATACGCCGTGACCACCGACCCGGCGCTGCTCGCCGCGGAGATCGACGCGATCGACGAGACCGCTGACCTGCGCGCCGCCGGCCACGATCTGGATGTGCCCAGTTTCAACGTGGCGCCGACCACCGAGGTGGTGGCGCTCGTGTGTCGGCACTCGCGATCCCAGCCCGACGAGCCCGCTCGGCGTCGGCTGCGTGCGATGCGCTGGGGTCTCGTTCCGTCGTGGCAGAAGAGTCTGTCGGGGCCGCCGCTGTTCAACGCGCGAGCCGAATCGGCGGGGGAGAAGCCGGCGTTCCGTACGGCCCTGAAGACCAAGCGCTGCCTGATCCCGATGGACGGCTGGTACGAGTGGCGCGCACCGTCCGTCGGCAGCAGGCGTAAGCAGCCGTTCTTCATGACGCCGGCCGACGGATCACACCTGCTGGTGGCCGGGCTGTGGTCGGCGTGGCATGCGCCGGGCGCTGCGCATCGGTCGTCGCCCCACACCGCTGCACTCCTGTCGTGCACTGTGCTGACCACCGATTCGGTGGGACCGCTCACGGCGATCCACGATCGGATGCCGCTCGTCCTGGCCGGAGAGGACGTCGACGCTTGGCTCGATCCCGACGCTCCGGCCGCGCCCGCGCTGATGGCGCCGCCGTCCTTGGATCTGGTTGAGCGCATCGAGATCCGCCCGGTCGGCGACCTCGTGAGCAACGTCCGCAACAACGGCCCCGAGTTGATCCGCCGGATCGACGACCCGGGCACCGCCGAGCAGCTGACCTTGATCTGAGACCGGACCTCGGTTACCAGCTGATGCCGGGGAACCGGTTGACGGCCTTGCGTGCCAGTCGCGTCAGGCCGGTGTCCTCCGCCAGCCCGATCAGCGGATGCGAGATCGCCTGTGCCCGATCCCGGGTCGCGGCGAGCTTGCTGCGACCGCGCGGGGTCATGCCGTCGAACCCGGGCTCGTCCTCGGCCTCCGCCCCGAGCGCCGCAGCCGACTCGGGAAACAGGAGGTATCCCTGGTGCTGGGCGGCAGCGGTGATCCGCGGAGACAGGAACTGACCCAGCTGGGTGATGGTGCCGAGCGGGGTGTCGATGCGCGGCGGTTTCTCGACGATGGCGCGTACCACGATGGCTGCGGCCTTCTCGACCTGTAGCGCATGGGCGTTGTCGTAGGCCTGGGTGGGCGCGATCATCCGGGTGCGCGTGAGGGGCATGTGGATGTTGGTGAACGTCACGTGATCCGACAGGGTCTCGGCAGCGGTCACGTCGCTGAACGCCTCGAGCGCCGACTTCGATGCCACGTACGCCGCGAACCGCGGGCCGCGTACCTGCACACCGATCGACGACACGTTGACGATGTGTCCCGACTTGCGGGCGATCATGTGCGGTAGGAGTTCGAGGATCAGGTACACGGCGCCGAAGTAGTTGACCGCCATCGTGCGTTGGTAGTCGTGCGCGCGGTCGACCGAGTTGATCGTCGCCCGGCGGATCGATCGGCCCGCGTTGTTCACCAGAACGTCCACGTGGTCGTGTTCCGCCAGGATCGCGCGCACCGTGGTGCGCACCACCTCAGGATCGGTCACATCGCACGAGTAGGCCCGCACGCGCCCCTTCGGTACGCCGGGCAGGCCGTCGTCGGCCTCGATGGCGGTGACGGCCTCGGCGAGTTCGTCCGGCTTGCGGGCCAGGATGAACACGTCGGCGCCCATGCGGACGCACTGCCGCGCGGCGTCCCGCCCGATCCCGGACGACCCACCCGTGATCAGGATGTGCTTGCCCACCAGTGGCCCGCGCGGGTCGTCCCGGCGGTTGCGTGCCGGGTCGAGGTGCTCCTGCCAATACCGGAAGATGGCCGGGCCGTACTGCGAAAGCTTCGGCAACGTGACACCCAGTATGCGCAGCCGTGCGAGTGTCGCATCGCCCTTGAACGTGGTCTTGAAGAAGGGGTAGTCCAACACCGACGGCGGGATCCCCAGTTGCCTGGCGGCGGCGTCCCGGAACGCCCTGATCTCGTTGCGCCGGCCAAGCCGGGTCGCGAACTCGCCCAGTGGGCCGCCGGGGAGCGACACCGACTTGGGACCGCCGAACGCGGGCGAGACCGCGTTGTACAGCTCCGTCATCGCCTGCGGCTCGGGGTTGACGAGGTGGAACACCCGCCCGGGGGCGGGCGGCGCCGTGACCAGCGCGACGATCGCTGCCCCCACGAAGTCGACGGGCACGATGTTCGTGTACCCGAGATTGGCGAACGGCAGCCGTAGCCGGCTCGGCAACGTCCCCATCCAACGCAGGATCGGGAAGAAGTAGTAGGGGCCGTCGACCTTGTCGATCTCGCCGGTCACCGAGTCGCCCACGACCACCGACGGCCGATAGATCTGCCAGGTGAGGTCGGCGGCGTCCCGCACCAGCTTCTCCGCGGCGAATTTGGTGCGGTGGTACGGGCTGGGGAAGTCCTGGTCGACGTCGAAGTCGTCCTCG
>CAJCHX010000254.1 GCA_903970215.1 Acidobacteriaceae bacterium | reverse complement strand
CGCGACTACGTCGATGAGAACACCATCGGCGTGGCCACGGTCCTGGGTTCGACGTTCGACGGCCGGTACGAGCCGTTCGCCGAGATCGCGGCCGAGCTCGACCGCATCCAGGAGGACACCGGCCTGGATATCCCGCTGCACATCGACGCCGCCTCCGGTGGGTTCGTGGCACCGTTCATCCAGCCGGAGTTGCACTGGGACTTCCGGATCCCGCGGGTCTGCTCCATCAACGCGTCGGGCCACAAGTACGGGCTCGTCTACCCCGGCGTCGGCTGGGCGATCTGGCGCGACGCCAGCTACGTGCCCGACGACCTCGTGTTCCACGTCAACTACCTGGGCGGCGACATGCCGACCTTCTCGCTCAACTTCTCGCGCCCCGGCAGCCAGGTCGTCGCCCAGTACTTCATGTTCACCAGCCTGGGCTTCGAGGGCTACAAGCGGATCATGCAGGAGTCGAGCGACGTGGCGCAGTACATCGCCGGCGAGATCGAGAAGATCGGCCCGTACCGGCTGATCACGCGCGGCACCGACCTCCCGGTGTTCGCGTTCACGCTCAAGGACGAGGTGAAGAACTACACCGTCTTCGACGTCTCGGACCGGCTCCGCGAGCGCGGCTGGCAGCTTCCGGCGTACACCTTCCCGGCCGACCGCGAGGACCTCGCCGTGCTCCGCGTGGTGGTCCGGGCCGGGATGAACCACGACATGGCCGACCTGCTCCTGGCCGATATCCGTAACCACACGGAGCGGCTCGAGGCACTCACGAGACCGCTTCCGAACGCTGCGGCCGAGGGCTCGTTCGCGCACTGATCGTTCGCGCACTGATCGTTCGCGCTGCTGATCGTTCGCGCTGCTCCGGTACTCACCAGCCCGGCGAACCCCGCAACCATCTGGGGGTTTCGCCGGGCTGGTCCCGTTTGCGCGCAGCGTCGGGCTCGGGCGCTCGGTGACGAATCTGTGACCCTTGGCCGCGTGATGTGGCGCACCGGCCGGTAACCCGCCAGGGTGGAGCCCATGGAACCGCGCATCGCCGTGATCGGCGGCACCGGGCTGTACCGCTTCTTCGACGGCCCTACCGAGGAACACTCGATCGACACCCCGTACGGACCGCCGAGTGCCCCGATCTCGGTGGGAACGCTGACCAGAGCCGGAACCACACGGTCGGTAGCGTTCCTGCCGCGCCACGGCAGAAAGCACGAGTTCGCGCCGCACACCGTGCCCTATCGCGCGAACATGTGGGCACTGCGCCGGTTGGGCGTCCGAAAAGTGTTCGCCCCGTGTGCGGTCGGGTCCCTCACGGCGCGTCTGGGACCGGGCACCATCGCGGTGCCCGACCAGTTGGTGGACCGCACCACGTCCAGGGTCTCGACGTACTTCGACGGCCCCGCGGTTCACGTAGGTTTCGCCGATCCGTACTGCCCGGTGTTGCGCGAAGCCGCGCGCCGGTCGGGCCCGAACGTCGCCGAGGGCGGGGCGATGACGGTGATCGAGGGCCCGCGGTTCTCCACGCGGGCAGAGAGCAGGTGGTACGCCCAGCAAGGTTGGAGTCTGGTCAACATGACCGGGTTGCCGGAGGCTGCGCTGGCCCGCGAATTGAAGCTCTGCTACGCCGCGGTGGCACTGGTCACCGACCTGGACGCGGGAATCGACCCCGGCGACGGTGTCCGGGCCGAGGACGTGTTCGCCGAATTCGCCCGGAACGTCGGCACCCTGACCGACCACCTGGTGCGTGCGGTTGTAGCGACGGAACCCGACGCGGCGTGTGGTTGCGCGGCCGGGGAGCACGAACTGCCCGGCCTGGACGAGGCCTGATCGTGCGCGTACTACTCACCGGCGCAGCGGGATTCATCGGATCCCATGTGCGCGACCTACTGGTCGAACGCGGCCACGATGTGGTGGCCGTCGACGGCATGCTCGCGCAGGCGCACGGGGCGGGCGCATCGGCACCGCCTGGCGTGCACACCTGCGATGTGCGGGACGGCGCCGCGCTGGACCGACTGCTCATCGGTGTGGACGCGGTGTGCCATCAGGCCGCCATGGTGGGAGCAGGCGTCGACGCAGACGATGCCCCAGCATTCGCCGCACACAACGATCTGGGTACCGCCACGCTGCTTGCCGCCATGCACCGAGCGGGGTGCCGGCGGCTGGTATTGGCCTCGTCGATGGTCGTCTACGGCGACGGTGCGTTCGTCGATCCGGACGGTCGTCCGGTCACCCCACCTGCGCGCGCCGAATCCGATCTGCGGTGCGGCAGGTTCGAGCGCTACCTCGCTTCAGGCGAACCGGCGCGATGGACGCTCACCGGCGAGGACGCCCCGCTCGCGCCGCAGAGCCTCTACGCCGCGTCGAAGGTGGCGCAAGAGCACTACAGCGCAGCGTGGGCGCGAGCGACCGGCGGAGAGGTGATCGCGCTGCGTTACCACAACGTCTACGGCCCGCGAATGCCCCGCGACACCCCCTATGCGGGAGTGGCGTCGATCTTCCGTTCCGCCCTCGCGGCCGGTCGCGCGCCCCGGGTCTTCGAGGATGGCGGGCAGACCCGCGACTTCGTGCACGTCACCGACGTCGCGCGCGCGAATCTGGCTGCGCTCGAATTAGTTTCGCGTGATGCGTGGGCCGGGTCGACCGCGCTGAACGTGTGCTCGGGAACGCCGATCACCATCGGCGAGGTGGCCGCAGTCCTCGCCGAACATTCGAACGGCCCCGCCCCGACGGTGACCGGCGAGTTCCGCATATCCGATGTGCGTCACATCGTGGCAGATCCGGGCCGGGCCCGCGAGGTGATGGGCTTCACCGCCGAGATCGGTCCACGAGAAGGACTGGTGCACTTCGCCTCCGATCCGTTGCGGGCCGGTCGCTGAACGTAGCCCGAGAGGTTCACAGCTGGTTCTCTGTTCGGTCATTGCAGGCATTCGGTGCGATCGGTACTATCGAATGTATAAGCGGTACAGTCAACGGGTTCGAAACAGGTGCGGTGGTGACGCGGCCGCTGCCGGAGGGGTTCGACGCGCCGGATCTGCCTCCCGCCGGGTGGCTGGAGCAGATGCGGGAACGGCGGCGGACGGTGAACCGGCTGGCCGCGCAGGACGTGGTGGCACTGACGGAGGTGCACCGGCTGCGCGGTGAGCAGTACCGGGCGCGGG
>CAJCHX010000253.1 GCA_903970215.1 Acidobacteriaceae bacterium | reverse complement strand
TCGGCGGCGAGTCGTTGAAGGCCGGTGACTACGTGCACCTGAACTTCGGCTCCGCGAACGTCGACCCGAGCCATTGGGCCGACGCCGCGACATTCGACCTCGATCGGGCCGACAAGCGTCACCTGGCGTTCGGTCGCGGCGTCCACCAGTGCTTCGGGGCGCCGCTGGCGCGCCTGCAGCTACGGGTGGTGCTCGAGGAACTGCTCGCTCGCACCGGGTCTTTCGAACTGGCCGGCGACGTCCATCGCCACACCTGGCCGGCGTTCGGGGCGGACAAGCTTCCGCTGTCGCTGCACCCGGCCGGGCCCAGCGCGTCCGCGTCCTGAGGGCTCCGGCTGTGCGGCTGGGGACCTTCGCAGATCGCGGGCCCATTCCAGTGAGTGACACGGAAGGGTCTGTTCGCGACGGTTGGGCCACTTACCGTGAGTTCATTGCCGCGGTTCATTGAGGCGAGAAACGAAATCCACCGAAGAGGGAGAAACAACAATGGTGATGGTGCTTGAACAGGATTTGCAGTTCACGGTTCCTGAGCCTGAACTAACTCAGGAACAGATCATTCAGCGGGCAACCGATCTCCAGCCGTGGGTCCGCCGCGAGGCAGGGGCATCCGCGCTGCGCGGCACCTACTCGCCCGAACTCCACCAGGCCTTCCTCGACGCGGGCTTCTACCGGATGCTCCAGCCGCGCCGCTTCGGTGGATACGAATTCGACATTCCCACCTTCTTCAAGGTGATCATCGAGATCGCCAAGGGCGACCCCGGCTCGGGCTGGTGCCTGTGTCTCGGGGCCGGCCACGCGATGCAGGCTGCGAGCCATTTCCCGCTCGAGGTGCAGCAGGAACTCTTCGGCAAAGAGGGCTACTTCATCGCGCCGTTCTCGGCGGCTCCCCGCGGTGTGGCCACGCGGGTCGAGGGCGGTTACCGGGTGTCCGGGACCTGGGCCTACTCCTCGGGCGTGCCGTACTCCACGCACTTCATGGGGACAGCCCTGCGCACCGGAGCGGACGGCAAGAAGGAGAAGTTCCTCATCGTCATCCCGCGGGGCGAGTACACGATCCTCGACGACTGGGGCGGCGGGCGCACGATGGGCCTGCAGTCCAGCGGGTCGAACAGCGTGCTGGTCGACGACGTCTTCGTGCCGGAGCGCTTCACGACGAGCGGTGGCATGCTGGCCGGCTCCGGTGCGACCGCAGCGGCGGACGACGACGGCATCGCGCAGGGCGCTCGGATCCACGGCAACGCGATGTACATGGGCAACATCCTGCCGTTCGCGGCCGGCGAGCTGGCCTGCTCGCAGATCGGGGCGGCGCGCGGTGCCCTGGCCGAGTTCGAGAACGTGGTCCGGACGAAGAAGCGGGTGCTCGAACCGCAGATCCTCATGTACCTCCACCCCGACACGCACCGGACCTACGGCCAGGCGCTGCGACTCGTGGACTGCGCCGAGAGCCTCGTGCTCAGCGCCGCCGAACGGTACAAGGTGTTGTGCGAGGAGTGGGTGAACGGTCCGGTGCGGCCGAAGGAGGAAGAGTTCACCCGGTGCGCCAGCCAGATCATGAAGGCCAACGAGCTCGCGTACGAGGCGGGTGAGCTGCTGTTTCGTTCGGTGGGCGCCACCGCCGCGAGGTCGGGTGAGCTGCTGCAGCGGCTGTTCATGGATCTGCAGATGCAGCGGACCCAGTGGACGCCGACCTCGGACCGATACATGAAGTTGCTCGGACAGCAGCATTTCGACGTCCCGGCGGAACCCATCGCCACCGCAGAACCGCAGCTTGTTCCGTCGACGACGACCCTACGTTCGACGTCGGCGTAACCCAACGCTGTCTGCACGTCGCTCTTCTGCACGTCGAGGCCGACCGCGTGACGACCGATTCTTCAGGCCGTGACGCGGTCGGCCCACGTCTTTTGTGGGCTCAACCCGAGCGCATCCCCCGAGTCGTTCGGGACTGTGGGAAGGGGTGCCACATCAGCGATAACTATTGGCAATGATGGATTTTCACGCTAGATTTCCTTGTGTTCAACGGAACATGGTGACAGTTGCCACTTCGACTCATCGGTGAGCGCGGAAAGGGTCCACAATGTCCGACATAAGGAAACGAGCTGTATGGCTCGCGGTACCGCTGATTGCAGCGATCACCGTCTCGGCGTGCAGCAGCAGCTCATCCACGTCGGCGAGTGCGGGCTCCGGATCAGGGCTGAAGGGCAAACCCGTGGTCCTCGGTCTCATTGGCGAGGAGAACACCGCGGGTCTGTCCTTCCCCGATGCGCAGAAGGCAGCCAACATCGCGGCGATGGCCGTGAATGCCGCGGGCGGCATCAAGGGCAGGCCCGTCAAGATCGACTTCTGCAACACGCAGAACTCTCCGCAACAGGCGTCGGTCTGCGCCGAGCGCGTCCTCGGCCAGGACAAAGCCGTGATGATCGCGGGTGGCTCGACGGTCACCCAGACCGCGCCGCTCTACCAGAGCGCCAAGCAGTTCAACACGTTCGTCCTGGGCGAGTTGCCGTACACCAACCAGGACCTCACGAGCCCACTGTCCTACCCGATCCTGCCGGGAGCCTTCGGCAACCTGGCGATCAATACCCTGCTGCCGAAGGGCACCACCGACATCGCGATCCCCTACTACCCGGCACCTGCCTCGACCCAGAACATCAAGCGCATCCAGGCCAAGCTTCCGAGCGGGGTGAAGACGACGCAGATCGAGGTGTCGCTGACCTCGTCCAGCTTCCAGTCCTACTGCCTGAAGGCCAAGCAGGCCGGTGCCCAGGTCGTGCTGCCGCTGCTGACCTCGGGGGCGCTGTCGACGATGGCGACCACGTG
>CAJCHX010000252.1 GCA_903970215.1 Acidobacteriaceae bacterium | reverse complement strand
GCGGCGGCGATATCGGTGATGATCGCGACAACCGCCGCGAGGGCGATCGGCCCCGCCGATCGCACGACGGACGAGGCATCGCCACCTGCGACGTACTCCATCGACATCCACAGCAGTCCGTCGGTCTCACCGCGGTCGTACACCCGCACGATGTTCGGGTGGGTGATCCGCGACAGCAGACGCGTCTCGCGGTCGAATCGGGCACGAAACAGATCGTCGCGGCTCAGCGCCGCACTGATGACCTTGACGGCATCGCGGCGCGGTAGACGCGGGTGTTCGACGAGGAGCACCTGCCCGGTGGCGCCGGAACCGAGATGCCCGATCACCATGAAGCCGAGGCCCCCGACGGGCGAACTGGTCACATCACATCTCCCGACGGGCTCGCCAGGACCTACTCTCTCCTGCCCGGAATTCTGGATCGTAACCTAGCAGGTGATTCGGCTCACCGCGATCGCACCAGCCCGAGAACCCGAAACACGCTCGGGTAGGGACTCACACCCGCGCGTGCGCCGTGACGATCGTGTGGATCAGCCGGGCGGCGGTCCGGGCGGTGCGGCCGTCGACGTCGAACGCCGGGTTGAGTTCTGCGACATCGCATACCGCCAGCTTCCGCGACGCGGCGACGCGTCGGCAGACCGCGGCGATCACCTCCAGTGGCACCCCGTAGCCGGCGGGAGCACTCACACCCGGCGCGACCGCGGCCGGCAGGACGTCGAGGTCGATCGTGAGGTACACGAGGTCGACGTCGGCGATGGCAGCGTCCACGAACCGCTCGACGTGCGGCAGCGAGCACTCCTCGTCCGTGAGATAGCCCACCCCGAGGTCGTGTGCAGCGTCGAACAGCGCCTTCGTATTGCTCGGCACGGCGATGCCGACCACGTCGTAGCGCACGTCACGGCCGCGCGCCCGCTCCTCGGTGAGGATCTGCCGGAACGGCGTCCCCGAGGTGGGGCGCTCGGCGGCACGCAGGTCGAAGTGGGCGTCGACGTTCAGCACGCCGACGCGCCGGCCCCTCCGGACGGCCGAAGCGGCGAGACCCGAGTAGGTGCCGTACGCCACCTCGTGGCCGCCGCCGAGGACGACGGGCAGCCGACCGTCGTCGAGCACGCCGGCCACCGCTCGGGCCAGCCGGGCCTGGCCGGCCTCGAGTTCGTCGCCGTCGACGACCACGGTGCCCACGTCCTCGATTCCGATCGGCTCGTGCAAAGCCAGCGGCGCGAGCGCCGCACGCAGCGCGTCCGGCCCGGCTGCGGCGCCGGGGCGCCCCTGATTGCGGCGCACGCCCGCGTCGGACGCGAACCCGATCAGGGATACGCCTCGATCCACCCCGGAGCGATGCTCTCGCACCGCCCGGTGCCAACGCAGGTGCTCGTCACCGGGGCCGTCGTCGCGCCCGGTCCAGATCGCCGGATCGGTCATGCGAGCACCCCGCCGACGTACACATCGCGCACCAACGGCACGCCGGGCCGGTAGGCCAGGTGCAGATACGACGGGGCATCCAGTACGACGGCGTCGGCCCGCGCGCCGACCCGCAGCGTCCCGATATCGGTGCGGCGCAGCGCCCGTGCACCGCCGACGGTGGCGGCCCACACCGCCTCGTCCGGCGTCATCCCCAGATCGCGCACGGCGAGGGCGATACAGAAGGGAAGACTCGTGGTGTAGCTGGTCCCCGGGTTGCAGTCGGCGCCGAGTGCCACGGTGACTCCGGCGTCGATGAGCTTGCGCGCATCGGGATAGCTACTGCGCGTGGAGAATTCAGCTCCCGGCAGCAATGTGGCGACCGTCCCCGAGCCGGCCAGAGCATCGACGTCCGCGTCGGTCACGTGGGTGACGTGATCGACGGACGCGGCGCCGAGTTCGACCGCGAGCCGCACGCCGGGCCCGGTGCCGAGCTGATTGCCGTGCACCCGGGGGATCAGCCCGTGCGCGGCGCCCGCCTCCAGCACTGCGCGGGACTGCTCGGCGTCGAACGCGCCGCGATCACAGAACACGTCGATCCACTTGGCGTGCGGCGCGCACGCCGGGATCATCTCACGGCACACCAGTTCGACGTACTCGTCTGCGCGCCCGGCATATTCGGGCGGCGGAACGTGCGCGGCGAGCAGGGTCACCTCGTCGGTGAAGCGACCCGCGATCTGTACCGACCGCAACTCGTCCGAGACGGTCTGGCCGTAGCCCGATTTGATCTCGACGGTGGTGGCGCCGCTGCGGCGGTACTCGCGGACGAGCTTCGCGACGGTGCCGGCCAGCCGCTCGTCCGAGGCGGCGCGGGTGGCCGCGATAGTGGTGCGGATCCCGCCGGCCGCGTAGGGCCGGCCTGCCATGCGAGCCGCGAACTCCTCGGCGCGGTCACCGTCGAACACGAGGTGCGAGTGGCTCTCGACGAACCCCGGCAGCAGCGCGGCGCCGCCGAGGTCGCGCGCGACGTCGGCAGCGGGCGCGGCGGCCGCAGCGCCGACCCACGCGACCCTCGGGCCGTCGAATACCACCGCGGCACTGCGCAGCACCCCGAGCGGCCCCTCCCCCACCCCTGGGTCACCGGTGACCAGCGTGCCGATACCGGTCAGCAGCGTGGTCGTCACCGCAGGGGTCCGACGGCCGACTCGGCGGCGGCCACGAGGTCGCCGGACGCGGCGAGGCGGACGGCGGCCTCGATGTCCGGCGCGAGGAAACGGTCCGGCCCGGGACCGGGCACGGCGGTCCGCAGCGCACGTACGACGGCGCCGGTGCCGGGTCCCGGCTGGATCGGCGCGCGCATGTCGATTCCCCGTGCAGCAGTGAGGATCTCGATGGCCAATACTCGGGTGAGACCGTCGATCGACCGGCGCAGCTTGCGCGCAGCGTGCCAGCCCATCGACACGTGGTCCTCCTGCATCGCCGACGACGGGATCGAGTCGACGCTCGCCGGCACGGCGAGCCGCTTGAGCTCCGAGACGATGGCGGCCTGCGTGTACTGGGCGATCATCATGCCGCTGTCGACCCCCGGGTCGGCCGCGAGGAACGGAGGCAGGCCGTTGTTGCGGGCCTTGTCCAGGAACCGATCGGTGCGCCGCTCGCTGATGCTCGCGAGGTCGGCGGTGGCGATCGCGAGGAAGTCGAGGACGTATGCAACGGGGGCGCCGTGGAAGTTGCCGTTCGACGAGACCTCACCATCGAGCGTGATGACCGGGTTGTCCACGGCGCTCGCCAGCTCGCGGCCCGCCACCGATCGGGCGTGGTCGACGGTGTCCCGCACGGCACCCGCCACCTGGGGTGAGCAGCGCAACGAGTACGCGTCCTGCACACGCGTGTCCTCGGGACCGGCATGGCTCGCCACGATCGGCGAATCCTTGAGCAGGGCTGCGATGTTCGCCGCAGAAGCGGCCTGGCCCGGATGCGGGCGCAGGGCCTGGAGATCAGCGGCGAACACACGGTCGGTGCCGAGTAGGCCCTCGACACTCATCGCAGCCGCGATGTCGGCGAGCCGCGTCAGATGGTCGAGGTCGGTGATCGCGAGCGCGAGCATGCCGAGCATGCCATCGGTGCCGTTGATCAGCGCGAGCCCCTCCTTCTCCGCGAGGACGACCGGGGTGAGACCGCATTCGGCGAGCGCCTGCGCCGCCTCCACGCGGCGCCCGTCGGCGGTGTACACCGGCCCCTCGCCGGTGACCGCCAACGCGACGTGCGCCAGCGGAGCGAGATCGCCGGAGCAGCCGAGACTTCCGTACTCGTGAACGACGGGAGTGATTCCGGCGCTCAGCAGGTCGGCGTAGGCGCGGGCCACCTCGGGCCGCACCCCGGTACGTCCGGTCGCCAGCGTCGACAGCCGGAGCAGCATCAGGCCGCGCACCACCTCGCGCTCGACCTCGGGGCCCGAGCCGGCCGCGTGCGATCGGATGAGGCTGCGCTGCAAAGCGGTTCGCAGCTCGGGCGCGATGTGTCGTGTCGCCAGGGCACCGAATCCCGTCGATATCCCGTACACCGGGGTGGGCGCTGCCGCGAGCGCGTCGATCAGGGTGCGGGAGCGAGCGATCCCGTCCAGCGCCTCATCGGTGAGCCGGACGCCGCACCCGTTCCGGGCGACAGCGACCACGTCGGCGATGGATACGGGACCCACGCCGACGGCGACGGGCTCGGTGATTGCGGTGCTCATATCGGTCCTTCTCAGTATTGAAACTGCTCGGTGTGGAAACTGCGCGGTGTGGAAACTGCTCGGTGTCGTGGGGTTCGGCGACTTCGGTCGTCAGTCGTTCGCGAGCATGGGGATGCGGACGCCCCGGGTGCGGGCCACGTCGGCGGCATGCTCGTAGCCGGCGTCGACGTGACGGATCACGCCCATGCCGGGATCGTTGGTGAGGACGCGGGCGATCTTCTGCGCCGCCAGCTCGGTGCCGTCTGCGACGCACACCTGGCCGGCGTGGATCGACCGCCCCATGCCGACGCCCCCACCGTGGTGGATCGAGACCCAGGTGGCACCCGACGACGTGTTGACCAGGGCGTTCAGCAGCGGCCAGTCGGCGATCGCGTCGGAGCCGTCGGCCATGGCCTCGGTCTCGCGGTACGGCGACGCGACGGAGCCCGAGTCGAGGTGGTCGCGACCGATCACGATCGGCGCAGACAGCTCACCGCTGGCGACCATCTCGTTGAACTTGAGGCCCGCGAGGTGCCGCTCGCCGTAGCCGAGCCAGCAGATGCGAGCCGGCAGTCCCTCGAAAGCGACCCTCTCGCCGGCCATCTCGATCCAACGACGCAGATGCTCGTTCTCGGGGAACAGCTCCACGATCGCGCGGTCGGTGGCGGCGATGTCCTTCGGGTCGCCCGAGAGCGCCGCCCAGCGGAACGGGCCCAGGCCCTCCTCGAACAGCGGCCGGATGTACGCGGGGACGAAGCCAGGGAAGTCGAAGGCGCGGTCGAAGCCGGCCTTGCGCGCCTCGTCACGGATCGAGTTACCGTAGTCGAACACCTCGGCGCCGCGGTCGAGGAATCCGACCATCGCTCGCACGTGCGCGGCCATCGACTTGCGCGACTCCTCGGTGAAGTAGGCCGGGTCCTTCTCGGCCATCGTCGACATGTCGGCGAAGTCGATGCCGACCGGCAGGTACGAGAGCGGGTCGTGCGCGGAGGTCTGGTCGGTGACGATGTCGATCGGTGCGCCCATCTCCAGCAGTGCCGGGAACACCTCCGCGGCGTTGCCCTGGAGGCCGATCGACAAGGGACGCTTGGCATCCCGAGCCTCGACGGCCAACCGCAGGGCGTGGTCGATATCGTCGGCTTTGACGTCGAGGTACCGGTGCGCGATGCGGCGGTCGATGCGGGTGACATCGCAGTCGACGCAGATCGCGACGCCGTCGTTCATGGTCACCGCGAGTGGCTGCGCACCGCCCATGCCGCCCAGACCCGCGGTGAGCGTGATCGTCCCGGCGAGGGTCCCCTGGAATCGCTTGCGCGCCACGGCACCGAAGGTCTCGTAGGTGCCCTGCAGGATGCCCTGCGTCCCGATGTAGATCCACGAGCCGGCGGTCATCTGGCCGTACATGGTGAGCCCGAGGTCCTCGAGCCGGCGGAACTCCTCCCAGTTGGCCCAGTCCCCCACCAGGTTCGAGTTGGCGATCAGCACGCGCGGCGCCCATTCATGGGTACGGAACACGCCGACCGGCTTGCCGGACTGCACCAGCATCGTCTCGTCGGCCCGCAACGTCTTCAGAGTGCGGACCATGGCGTCGAACGCCTCCCAGCTGCGGGCGGCGCGGCCCGTGCCGCCGTAGACGACCAGCCCGTCCGGGTGCTCCGCCACCTCGGGATCGAGGTTGTTCATCAGCATCCGCAGCACGCCCTCCTGCTGCCACCCGAGGGTGTTGAGCTCCGTCCCGCGGGGCGCGGAGACGGGGCGGGCGCCCGGCAGGGCGCGATCGGAGGTTGCCATGGTTGTCATCCTTCTCGGGTCGGGCGCCGACGGTGCCGGTCCGGGTGGACCGGGCGGCCTTTCTGCGCGTCTGGGGTGGCTGTTCCACTAGTTGTATAGTCCTGTCTATACCGGTATATGTCAAGAGCGAGTTCTCGCGTAACCTCGAACCGATCCGAACACCCGACAGGAGGCGCAGATGGCGAGCGACACGTCGACCGATGTCGACCTGGCCCGGCAGTACGCTGCGGCCGGGACAGCGGTGACGCCCGCCTACGAACGGGTCAAGTCCGTACTGCGGGCGCAGATCGACGCAGGACTCTGGCCTGAGGGCTTCCAGCTCCCCTCAGAGAACCAGCTCGTCGGCGCGCTCGGCCTCGCCCGGATGACGATCAACCGCGCGCTTCGCGACCTCGCCGCCGACGGCGTCGTCACCCGGGTCGCGGGAGTGGGAACGTTCGTGGCGCCCGCCAAAGGCGTGTCCCCCCTGTTCGAGGTTCGCAACATCGCCGACGAGGTGCAGCTTCGCGGCCACCGGCACCGCACGCAGGTCGTGTTCCTGCGCACCGAGCCGGCCGGCGACCCGCGCGGCCTCTGGCACGGCGAGGCCTACCACTCCCTGCTGGTCCACTACGAGGACGACGTGCCGATCCAGCTCGAAGACCGGTACGTCAATCCCGCGGAGGCGCGCGACTACCTCGACCAGGACTTCTCCACCGAGACCCCGAACAGCTACCTGAGCCGTGTAGCCCCGCTCACCCGGGGGGAGCACGTCGTCGAGGCGGTGCTGGGCAGCCCGCAGGAATGTCGGCTGCTCGAGATCCCCACGACCGAGCCCTGCCTCGTCATCGGCCGGCGGACGTGGTCGTCGCGGGGCCTGGTGAGCGCTGCGCGGCTGGTCCACCCAGGTTCCCGGAGCCGACTCGAGGGGACCTTCGCCGGCTGACCATCGCCTCCGCACACGTCAGAGCCTGTGCGGTTCGATTCGGTGCGGGCGCAGTTCGAGTCAGAGCCGGGGCGGTTCGAGTCAGTGCGCGGTCCGCCGCGCTACGGCGGTCACGAAGTCGGCCGACATCTGCTGCTCGCTGTCCGCGCGTTGCGCGGTGCCGTCGGTGACCGCGGCGATCTGTTGCAGCGCGCCCATATCCGGCTGCGCCGAGATCCCCACCGGATTGATCGTGATCGGACGCGCGGGATCCTGGAGTGATTTCAGTTGCGACAGTAGAGAATCCAGCGTCGGCCCGGAATGGTCGGCATCGGCCCCGTCGGTCAACAGGATCACGGAGTTGGAGAACGCAGGGTCGTACAGCCGCTGTGCCTCCTTGAACGCCGCGAGCGTCGTGCTGTACAGACCGGTTCCGCCGGCGACGCGCGCGGGCAGCGTGGCGATCGCGTCCATCAGCGCCGCGCGCTGGGTCACCGAGCCGCGCTTGTCACCGAGCGCGGCCGTGGGCACCAGCGACACCCAATCCTGTCCCGACCTGCTCAACGAGTACGCCCAGAGCCCGATCTGATTCTGGTCCGAGATCTGGGACACCACTCGGTCGAAGCCCGCGACGGCGATGCCGATCCGCGTAGTGTCGCCGACCTTGTCTGCCATCGAGCCCGAGATCTCGACCACCACCAACGTCTTGAGCGGGATCGCCACGGTCGTGAGCGCCTTCTCGGCCGCCGCGAGCTGTGCAGCGTCGGGCTCTGGTAGGAGCCTCACCGCGCCGACGCCGCCGGCCGGCTGGGTGTTGCCGTCCGGGCCGCGCAGCCCCGCGGCGGCGATATCGGCCGCACCGTCACGCGACATGAACTGCGCCGCCAAGCGCTGCCCGGCCGCTGTCGCGCCGGAGGTGCGGCCGCCGGCCGCAGTCACCACCAGCGGGATCCGATCGAGAGTGGTCCCCGAGTCGGGGACGACGGCTGCGACGGACGGGTCCGACTTCTTGGCCGCGAGATACGCGGACTCCGGAACGATGACGGTGCCGGAGGCTTTCGCGGCGGCCGATACGGGTTCGCCGGACACCGGCTGCGCGGACTGTGCGAGGTGCACCAGCGCCGCGGTGAGCGCCTGCTCGTTCGCGCCGGACGTCCCGGACTCCGCCACACCGACGATCAGCGGGGAGTCGACGTACGGCGAATCCGACGAGACGGCGTGCAGATTCGGCCCGCTCAGGGCATCGAGCCAGGTCTTCGGCGCGGGCGTCTGCGCGCCCGCCAGGACGATCGGCGACGACGCCACGGTCATCGACGGTAGCTGTCGACCCACTCGAGTTCCGACGGTGTCCGCCTGCTCGCGCGATGGCGCGAGCCACAGGTCGGGAACGGCGCCACCGCCGGCCAGCCTGGCCGGCATCGCATCGTCCGCGACGGCCTCCACCTGGTACGCGGTACACGAGTCGGCTGCGCGCCTTCCCTCCAGCTCAGCCAGGTCTACCAGCGTGGGGTCTGCCGCCACCGTGTAGGTGGTGGGGGAGCCGCACCGGGGGCGCGCCGCGCTGTCGACGATGCGCCAGACCCCTACGACGAGCATCACGACGAGGAGCACGCCCAGGACGAGCCACCACCGCCTGCGGTGTGGGCGCGAGGCGACCGGTGCGGCGTGCGCAGCGGCATGGTGTCGACCCATAGCGCTTCTCCTTCATGGCAGTCGGGGGCCAGCATACAAAGCAGGCGCACCCGGATCGCACGATCCAGGTGCGCCGACCACCTCACTGCACTCGCCCGGAACCGGATGACCTACTGGGCCGGCTGGCCGCCCTCCGGCGGCTGCTGGCCCTCGGCCGGCTGCTGGCCCGCTGCAGGCTGCTGCGCCTCGGCGGGTTGCCCGCCCTCGACGCCGACCCACTTCTTCGCGAACCCTTCGGCCTGCTGCAACTGGCCCGAGTACTTGCCACCGGTCTCGTGGTCGAGCAGTTCCCCCGCCTTGTCGATCAGTCCCGGGTTCTTGCCCAGAGCATCCTTGGCCTTGCCTGCGAGATCCTTGAAATCCATGGCCTCAGGCTACGGTGGTCCACCACTTCTCGCGATGCCCAGCGCCGGCAGCGTGTCGGAGTACGTCCACCCGGCCGCCCGGCTTCGGGGCGTACGTCTCGATTCCCGCCTCCGCTGCGGCGGCGAGCAGCCGCTCGACGGGCTCGGCCCACTCGTGGAAGGCCAGGTTGAACGTGGCCCAGTGGATCGGGACCAGGAGAGCGTCGGGCTTCGCGATCATCCGGTGGATCGCCACCGCCTCCTCCGGCGTGGTGTGCACGTCGGGCCAGAGCTCGTCGTACGCACCGATCGGGACCAGGGTGAGGTCGAACGGCCCGAAGCTGTCGCCGACCAGTTTGAACCGCTCCGTGTAGCCGGTGTCGCCACCGAAGAACACCGAGTGCCGCGGTCCCACGATCGACCACGACGCCCACTGGGTGCTGTTGCGCGACAGGCCCCGGCCGGAGAAGTGCCGGGCCTCCGTGCAGACGATCTTGAGATCGCCGATCCTGTGCGCCTGGTCCCAATCGCGCTCGACGATCCGGTCCTCCGGGACGCCCCACGAGCGCAGGTGGTCGCCGACGCCGGTGGGCACCAGGAACGGCATCTCCTGGTCGCGCGTGAGGGCCTCGATGGTCGGCAGGTCGAGGTGGTCGTAATGATCGTGGCTGATGACCACCGCGTCGACCTTCGGGATGGCGCTCAGCGCGACCGGAACGGGGTGCAGGCGCGCGGGGCCGATGGTGGGCGACGGGCTGACCCGGTCGCCCCAGACCGGGTCGGCGAGGACGCGATATCCGTCGACCTCGATCAACACCGACGAGTGCCCGTACCAGGTGACGGCGAGTTCGGCCGGCTGGACCGGGGTCAGCGGCGCTGCGAGCGGGATCGGCCGGCTGGGTCGGCCGTGTCGGGAGCGGACGACGAAGCCGCGCAGCACCTTCCCGACTCCGAACCGCTCGTGCGGAGTGTCGGGATCGGAGTTGGTGAACTGTCGCTCCGCCTTGGCGCCCATGGAACGCTTGAGCCCCGATCCGGCGCGGACCAGCGTGAGCCCCGCTGCGCCTGTCACGACGCCGACGCCCAGCGCGACAGCAGAGGTACGAATGGGAACAGCGGCCACCCGATCTCGGACGCCGCTCATCAACGCCCCTTGAACACGGGGTCGCGCTTCTCGATCCGGGCCACGATGGCCTCCTTCAGGTCTTCGGAATCCCACACCGCATGGAGGCGGTCGCAATCCTCCGCCGACAACGGCTCGCGGGCGTAGTCGTTCTTGAACAGCGCCTTGTAGTTCTGCAGCGACAGCGGTGCCATCGACGTCAGGTCGCGGGCGAACTCCAACGCCGCCGCACGGTCGCCGATCAGGTTGGCGAACCCCAGCCGTTCGAGCGTCTGCGCGTCGTATCTCCGGCCCGCCATCAGGATGCTGCGCGCATGGCCGCCACCCACCAGGTTCTCCAGCCGCCGCAGCGTCCACTTGTCGATGGTGACGCCGAGCCGGGCGGCCGGGATGGCGACCGTCGCGCTCGGATCGAGGACCCGCAGGTCGGCCATCATCGCCATCTGGACGCCCGCGCCGACGGCCGGCCCGTTGAGTGCGGCCACCACGATCTGCTTGAGGCTCTCCGCACGCTCGTAGAACCGCATCAGGCCCGCCATGAAGTCCTTGTCGAGCACCGCGCCCGACCGCAGATCCGCGCCGGCGCTGAAGACCGTGCCCTGCCCCGTCAACACGATCACGAAGACGTCGTCGGCGATCGCCCGATCGAACGCCTCGTTGAGGCCCGCCAGGACCTCCTGATTGATCGCGTTGCGCGCCTCCGGCCGCTGGAATTCGATGATCGCCAGCCTGCCCTGCAGCGTGTAACCAACCATGAGCCGCAATCTACGCTACGACCGTGGCACAAGTCGTCGTGGTCGGAGCGGGGCAGGCAGGCCTGTCGGCAGGGTATTTCCTCCCCCGGTTCGGAATCGACGACTACGTGCTCCTCGACCACTACCCCGGCCCGGGCGGCGCATGGAGTCAGCGGTGGCCGTCACTGACGCTGCGGGCCGCGAATCACGTCCACGACCTGCCCGGATGGGGGCTGCGGGACGCACTGGGCGACCAGTGCGACGACATCCCCGCGGCCACCGGGGTGGCCCGCTACTTCGGCGAGTACGAGCGCCGGTTCGACCTGCCGGTACGGCGTCCCGCACACGTCACAGCCGTCACCCGGACGGGCGACGCGGACCGTCCGTTCGCCGTGTCGGGGGTTACCGGCGGCGAAGAATTCATCCTTCGTCCGGCTGCGGTTATCAATTGCACCGGGACCTGGGACCACCCGTTCCGGCCGACCGTCCGCGGCTCGTCGTCGTTCCGCGGGCGGCAACTGCATGCGCACGAATACCGCACTGCCGAGCCGTTCGCGGGCCTGACGGTGGCGGTGGTCGGCGCCGGGGTCAGCGCCGTACAGCTGCTGGTCGAGATCGCCGCGGTGACCGACACCGTGTGGTTCTCCCGCCGCGAGCCCGAGTGGGACGACGGCCCCTTCGACCCTGACAAGGGGCGCCGGGCCGTCGCCCTGGTCGAGGAGCGGGTCCGCGCGGGCCTGCCGCCGGGTTCGGTGGTGTCGGTGACCGGGCTTCCGCTCACCGAGCCGATGCGACGCGCACGGGAGGCGGGCATACTCGCCTGGCATCCGATGTTCCGGGCGATGACACCCGACTCCGTGGTGCTGGCCGACGGCACCTCCCGCCGGGTCGATGTGGTGCTGTGGTGCACCGGCTTCCGGTACTCGATGGACCACCTGGCACCGCTCGGGCTGCGATCACCGGGTGGCGGAATCGTGATGACCGGGCGGCTCGCCACCGAGGTGGCCGGCGAGCCTCGCCTGCACCTACTCGGCTACGGCCCGTCCGCATCGACGATCGGCGCCAACCGCGCAGGTCGAGAGGCGGCACGCGCCGTCGCCGAGCTGGTCGGCTGACTCCAGCAGCGTCAGCGCAGGTTGAACTCCGCGGGGTTCGGGCCGATCCGCCCGTCGGCGGCATCGAGGCCGCTGATCCGCGCCACCTCGTCGTCGGTCAGCTCGAAGCCGAACACGTCGAAGTTCTCCGCGATCCGCGAGGGCGTCACCGACTTGGGGATCACGATGTCGCCGAGCTGCAGGTGCCAGCGCAGAATCGCCTGTGCGGCAGTGACACCGTGGGCCCGCGCGACCTCGACGATCGTCGGATCCTCGAGCACGGTGCCCTGGCCGAGGGGCGACCAGGCCTCGGTCGCGATCCCCACTTCCGCGTGGAAGGCACGCAGCTCGGCCTGGATGAAGCGCGGGTGCAGTTCGATCTGATGCACCGCGGGGACCTCGCCGGTCTCGTCGATCAGGCGCTCGAGGTTCGCGAGGGTGAAGTTGCTGACCCCGATGGACTTCGCCCGCCCACTGTCGCGGATCGCCTGGAACGCCTTGTAGGTCTCGACGAACCGGTCGAGCTGGGGCACCTGCCAGTGGATCAGGTAGAGGTCGACATACTCGGTGCCGAGACGCTCCAGGGAGGCGTCGAACGCCGTCAGCGTCGTGTCGTAGCCCTGGTCCGCGTTCCACAGCTTGGTGGTCAGGTACACCTCGTCGCGCGGGATGCCCGACCGCGCGACGGCACGCCCGGTGCCGGCCTCGTTGCCGTAGATGGCGGCCGTGTCGATGCTGCGGTAGCCGACCTGCAGCGCCTCGGCCACGGCCGCTTCGGCACCAT